>CAZTLH010000219.1:0-5151 GCA_964614335.1 uncultured Gammaproteobacteria bacterium | reverse complement strand
GGCATAATCCGTGCCTGACTGACCCGTTTGATATGCAACAACATAAAAAGCAAAAGAAACAAGGGGATGCTGATATGCATGACAATCAACAAACGGAATAACAGATTCGTGATATCACTGTTATGTAAAAAGTTTCGTGCCATCGGTGAGGCAAAAATGGGCAGCCAGTCGAGGAATTCCGCACTCCGCACTGCAATAAACTGCCCAAGTTTGTTCCAGACCAGCCAAAAACCCAGGATACCACTCAAATACACCATAATCAGCAAAGGCACACCGGTAATCCAGGAAAACCAGCGTGCACCCTGAAAATGACCGAGCAGCATTTCACGGAGAATATGCAACCCCATCGTCAGCACCATGCCGTCGGCAGCATAACGATGAAGACTACGCATTACCCCACCGAAATACCATTGCTCACGACTCAAATAATCGAGTTGATCGAAGCTGCCGGTCACAGTCGGTTCATAGTAGAAAAATAGCACGGTACCGGTAACCAGCATGATATAGAAGAAATAGAAACACAAATCACCTAAGTGATAGAACGGGTTGGTCGTGCCGAAAAACGGGTTGAAGCAGGCCTCAACAGCACGCAACGTATTGCGACAGAAACCCAGGAGCGGTCCTGGCCTGCCGTATTCTTCTGCCTCAGGCATTGCGCAGAAATCGGAACAATATGATGCTCCCTCCAATCATGAGCACGGTTCCGATCACCATGCCGAAGACCATGGCAAATCGAAATTTATAGGTCCCGGTTGAAGGGTCATAGGAGGTACAAAATAGACGGGCCCGATTAATCAATGCAGATAAACTTATGGTCGTGGGTTGTAAACCGAAGATGAGTTGTTTCAGTATTTCAGAAAATTGAGCTGGATCAAAACTCATGCCATAGATTTGTTGATAAATTCGTCCAGTTTTATCGATGATCGTGGTCTGAATTAAATGATCAAAACCTTTGTCCGATGGCACATAAATAAAACCTGTTGCAGCGGTAAATTTCTTGATTGTGGTGGCATCCGCACTCAGAAACTTCCAGTTCTTGTCGCCAGAAACACCGTGCTGTCGAGCAAATGCGCGCATCCGCTCCGGGGTATCCTGACGAGTATCAAAACCGACTGTCAATACCCTGAAAGTGTCATTACCCACCGCTGTTCTGGCCTGTCGTACCGCAGCTTTCAGATTTACGGTCGTGGCCGGGCAGATATGATAACAACTGGTATAAATCAGGCTCAAAACCACCGGTTTACCACGTAGATCGGAAAGATGAATCAAGTGGTTGTCTCGATCACGAAATGCATAACCTGACAGCACCCGGCCAATCGCACTCTGACTGACTTTGAGCGCCACATCACTGTCAAAGTCCTTGCCAAAATATTTCAGGTTCTCGGCCGGTGCCTTATCTTCGGACTGCAAACGTGTGACAAAGCGTGAAGTTATCGAATCGACTCCGACCGCGTGAGCCGGCAGAATGTAAAAAAGCAACCCACTCAACAACAACAAACGAATATGCCAAAAGGACATAAAGTTCCTCTGAACCAGGACCCGCCTGGTCACTGTTTTCCGTGTAGTCAGCACTCGAGAAGTTCGTATACTCACCGCACCGTTGCCCCTGAAAACTTGCAAGAACAAACGAATAACAAATTACAGAGGCCACCCCTCGTCAGGGTGACCTCCATTGGAGCTGATCTGAACTGCCTGCTACCGGCCCCAAACCCAGGTTCAGTAGGCTCGAGACGTCAGGCAGAATTTTTATCAGTGAATGCCCCAGATCGTGGCCAGGTATTTAAACTGGGCGAAATAGTAGACAATCAGGAAGGCCAATAGTACCAAGCACAATACTAGTGAACCTGGAACTTCCAGTCCCTTGATCTCGGGCTCTGTACCCCCATGCATTCTGGCTGCCACCAATCCTGCAGGCTCGGACAACGCAGGCAGTGCACCCTTGGCCAGCGCTTCACCACCTAGCAGGGTGCCCAGCATGGAAATGATATAGAACAGGGCACCAATGCCACCGATCACAGCGCCGATTTCGGCAACTGTCATCAACATGTGGGCCATGGCGGAGAAATCAAAGGGTAGTGCAGCATCGGCATACGTAATATCCCAGTGCCGTCTCGGTACACCCAAGTGACCGGCAGCCATTCCGAACAAGGCAAATGTTCCCATCCCCAGACCAAACAACCAGGTGGACTTGTCCGCCAAGCCTTGAAATGCCAGCTTATGTCGAGTCACCAAGGGTACAATCCAATAGCTGAAGGCGATAAATGCCAAGGTCGTCCCGGTCGCTACCGTACCATGAAAATGAGCTGGAACATAGAAGGTGTTATGAATAATCATATTAATCTGCTGATTACTCATGGTTACTCCGCTGATCCCACCAAGAAAGCCGAACAGGACTACCGACAGAAAGAAACCTGAAAAGATCGGATTTCCCCAAGGTGCCTTGCGTAGCCACTCGAACAAACCATGGTTCAGACCCTTGCGTCGCTGTGCCAACTCAATCCCGCCAGGTACGGTCAGGCCATGAATCAGACTACCGAGAACCGCCAGATAGGCTGCGTAACTGGTGTTAAAACTACGCCAGGCAAAACTGCCACCCGGATCCGACAACAGATGATGCACTGAACCCAGTTGTAATGCGAACAGATAGAACAGAAATGCTGTCCGGCTGACTTTTTCGTTCAAAGGTCTGGCACCGAACAACACGGCAGCAAGGGTGTACCAGATAGTGATATGAATGGTTACATTCATCTGTTGTGTGGAATGTGCAAGACCCCAGAAGATGACCCGATACAACTGTGGATCGATATTGGCAATCAGACCCAACGACCAGAGGAATACCGGGATCATGATCACGGCACCCATAACCCAGGTAAAAATCGCAATAATGGCCCAAACCAGACCACCAAAAGTGGAGAGTGGCATCGAGCCCTTATAGGTGCGCTCATTTTTGGCCTTGACCAGCGTTGCCAGATAAATAAAGGCGGGAATCAAGGCACCCACTGCAAACAGGATGACTCCAAGGTAATACAATGGACTCGCCTGCAGTGGCGGGTAGGACGAAAACATCACCGTTGCCTGCCCGAGCAGTACCATCACTGTACCCAAAGCCGCCCCGATCAGCATTAGCCAATAACTCAACCAGGCTAACTTCGGCGTAGCCAATCGGGCATTAATCGGTGTGGTGCAAAAGAAATAAGCTATACCTACCGAAAAAATATGGATCCAAAATAGCAGAACCGCAGCGCCATGACCCGTCAAAAAGATATAAAACCATTCTGAAGGCAGTAAATGAATGGCAGGCCAACGGGTTAATGCCACACCAATTCCCAGCAAGCCTCCAGCCAGCAACATCACCACAGCGGTCAAAATATGAATCTTCACCAGATTGCTCACGGGCTTGTGTAGATTCAACCCGGTATCAGGACAGGTGATAAAATCCTGCGAATTTTTTAATGTTTCCATTATTAAGCTCCTCCTCCAGTAATTCCGCCTTTGCCATCGAGTACCACCTTGTTGGCGGTATCAATCACATACAACTTGCCAGCCATGGTGTGATGACCCAAACCACAATACTCGTTACAGGTAAGCCGATAAACGCCCGTCTTGTTGGGTGTAAAACGCAACACATAGTCGTATCCCGGAATCAGCTGTAAATTCAGATTAATCGGCAACAACGAAAAGCCATGATCCACGTCTTGGGAGGACAGATGAAAAACATAGGTTTTGCCTTTCTCAAGCACCGGTATGACAGGAAAATCAAACTGATGCGCAGCAATGTATACGTTCCCGCCGGGTGGCACCTGGACCACAGGGGTATCCAGATCCCCCTCCGCCATGGGGTCACCGGAAGCGGTCTTTAACTGGTATTTCTCAACCATTTGATCCATCTTCGCGGTGAAACCATCAACCGTAACACGGAAAGCTTCGCCAGCCTGATTCTGGTTGCCCATAAAGAACCAACCGACCATCCAGATCAGCATCACCAGACACCATGCATAGGCAGCCGTGATCCAGATCTTTTCGTCGGGTCCGACCTTGATTTTCCACCAATGACGCTGTGGAATGGGTTGCAAGCTTGTATAACTCATTGTGTTCTCTACCTCCAGTTTATATCAGCAGCTTTCACACCACTGCCGTTATTTTCATTTAACAAAGTTATCCTTCAGGATAACCAGGGAACGAAACGATACGCATGACCATACCATTATCGATGTCATCGGCGATTTCATTGTATGGGTATCGGAGCCGGTTGAGGCCCAATCGGAAAACCCATCCAGATAAAAGGTATACCCGCATCTGGAAAAACCAACGCCCCGATTCCCAGCACAAATACTGTAGCTGCCAATATGGAAATGACAACAAACAGGACGGTGAGCGAATTCCAACGCCTTGTGGTTTTCTGCATATTCATTTCCGCTATCTCCATCGATATCTCACCGGGTTTCATTCCACAAATTCCAGTTAGTAGCCGGCAAGTGGTACATGCAGAACCTCAATCACACCCCACAGGGTGTACAACAATGTTGGACTGGCGATCCCCAAGAACAGCAACATGGATGGATCATCATAGAACATCTGCCAACCCGATACAGGGTCAAGATCATCTTCAGTTTCCAGTGCTTCTTCTATCTCTGTCATTTTCAATACCTCAGTGCTGATGGTTTGTGTACCCGGCCTATTTGCCATCGGACAGCATAGACGCATCAGCGCCGACACTGTCCGCAAGGCTATGGTAAGCAAGCCGGGAGGGTTTTTCTTTGATTCATATCAAGGTCATTGTAGCTCTTTACTTCATTCTAGTCAGGGTGTATTTTATTACAAGAGAAAATACTACGTTCATTAGCGTTGTAATTTCTCGGACAATTTGAAGCGATCACTGCTTTATCAGCAATTATAATGTATATTGACGGAGGTTCATATGAAGAAGAAGTATGTAGTGGTGTTGGCAAGTGTGATGGCTCTAGGCTTGGGCTCGATCCAGGCGGCATCTGCTGGCAAACACCCAGAAAAGAGGTGCAAGGCCTGTCATAATTTTACCGCCAAGAAAAAGGTCGGACCCGGCCTGCTTGGTGTCTTTGGCCGCAAAGCGGGAAAAATGGAAGGCTTCAAATATAGCAAGTCATTGGGTGGCGCTGACTGGGTGTGGACAGA
>CAZTLH010000218.1:0-5152 GCA_964614335.1 uncultured Gammaproteobacteria bacterium | reverse complement strand
ACCGCCATGGATGGCGGAAGTGCCGGTTTTGCAGGAGCAACAAACCGGTCGACTCTTGTTCTCGGACAGCCTCTTATCAAACAAAATTGTAACTCATTGTTAATAATGGATAATAAATTTTATCATTTACAGCCCCTGTCAAGGCAAAAACCACCCTTGTTTGCTGCGCGACAGCGCAGTGCCACAGGCGGTGTGGGGGCTCCTAGGGATAAATGCTTCGAAAGTTGATAACAGCTTCCTGACCCGGATCTCTGGGGGAAGATTGCAGGTCTTGAATCAATTTACATGCTATCCATTTCCAGGTCAGTACGCACCGCTTCGAGCCCGGCGCGGGCACATTTTTCATCGATATTGCCCGATGGCGCACCACTGACCCCGATACCACCAAGTATGGAACCACCGATCGAGATAGGAATCCCTCCTGCACTGATCATGATGCCGTCCATTTTCGGAACCTGATAGGGCAGGTTAAAGCGGCCCTCGAGTTCTGATAAAGGGCTGTTAAAGACCATGGCGGTATGGGCCTTTTGATGACTCACCGGGAGGGTGATATCCATGGCCAGGGTATCGCGCAAGACCACCTGTGGGTGACCACCACGGTCGACAATGGTGACAGCCACCTGCACCCCTTCCTTGCGACATTGTGTCATGGCGTTTTGGGCGATCTTCAGGGCGGTTTCCAGTGTCAGACGATTAATGGGGACGGTCATCGGTTGCTCTGCTGTGAAGCCGGTGGTTGGCAACAGGCTTAATGCAAGTAATGTGATTGTGGCAAGACGTGTGTAGGTCAGCATCAGGAACGACCGGTATGACCGAAACCGCCATCGGCACGGCTGCTGTCATCAAATTGGTCGACAACGTTAAAATTGGCATGTAACACCGGCACCATGATCAGCTGTGCAATCCGTTCAAACGGTTGGATCAAGAGGTGCTGTTGACCGCGATTCCAGCAGGAAATCATCAGTTCACCCTGATAATCGGAGTCAATTAAACCCAGCAGATTGCCCAGTACCAGCCCGCGTTTATGGCCCTGACCGGAGCGTGGCAAAATTATCGCGGCCACGCCTGCTTGTTTGATATGGATCGCCATGCCGGTGTGCACCAGCTCACAGGCACCGGGTACGAGAGTCAGGGGGTGATCCAGTAGAGCACGCAGATCGAGACCTGCGGAGCCGGCGGTGGCATAGACCGGCAGGTCGTTCTCAGCGTTGAGTCGATCATCGAGTATTTTCAGATCGATATCGAGCAGTGTCGTGTTTTGTATGGATTGGATGGTCATGGTTACCGTTGAATGAATAGATTAGTGAGTGTGTTTGGCATGATAGTGATCGGCAATGGCTTTGATCAATTGTTCTGCCAGTGCAGGTTTCGGTGCCTGTTTGAATTCGGTCATCGCATCGGTTGTGATCAGTGTCAGGGCATTTTCATCCGCGCCGATGCCGGTTCCCGGTCTGCCGACCTGATTGGCAGCAATCATGTCGATACCCTTGTTTTTTAATTTTTGTTTGGCATGAGCCAACAGCTCTTCGGTTTCGGCAGCAAAGCCGACCGTAAACGGGGCTTGTTCCAAAGCAGCTACGCTGGCCAGGATATCGGGATTGCGGATCAGTTCCAACGTCAGCGTGGAAGCATTTTTCTTGAGCTTTTGTGGTGCAGTCTGTTTGGGACGGTAATCGGCTACGGCGGCAACACCGATAAAAATTTCCTGCTCATCGATGTATTTCAGTACGGTTTGCTGCATATCGGTGGCCGAGGTTACCGCCAGGGTTTTGACGCCAGCGGGAGCAGGCAGCATCACGGGACCCGAGACCAGTGTGACCCGCGCTCCGGCCGCATGGGCTGCGGCAGCGACGGCATAGCCCATTTTGCCGCTACTGGTATTGGTGAGACCACGCACCGGGTCAATCGCTTCGAATGTTGGGCCCGCAGTGACCATGACCTTGAGCCCCGGCATGCACTTCTGAACCGGGCGATACAAAGCCGTTTGCAGAAATTCAATAATATGCTCTGGCTCACTCATACGACCCGGCCCGTTGTCACCACAGGCTTGATTGCCACTTTCCGGGCCGATGATGGTAACACCACGCTGCTGTAACAGCCCGATGTTGGCCCGGGTCGCAGCGTTGGCCCACATGGCCTGATTCATGGCTGGTGCAGTGGCCAGTGGGCAAGTTGCAGCCAGACAAAGGGTGGAAAGCAAGTCATCGGCCAGGCCATGTGCCAGTTTGGCCAGAAAATGGGCGGTCGCAGGTGCCACCAGGATCTGGTCTGCCCAATGCGCCAGGGCGATGTGATCCATACCCGATTCTTCCGTGGCATCCAGCAAGTGTTGTCGTACTGGTGCAGCACTGACTGCCTGCAGGGTTAGCGGGGTGATAAAATGACCGGCAGCAGCGGTCATGACGACATGTAAATTACAGCCGTGGTCACGTAAACGACGGCACAATTCAGCAGTTTTGTAGGCTGCGATACTGCCGGTTACACCGATTACAATATTTTTCTGGTCCATTTTGATCTCCAGGAGTAGAGTGTACCGTTGAAAGCGGGTGAAAGGAATCACTTGTGCAGTGTGAAGGGTTGCCAATATGTTACCCAGGATTTATCGGTAGCCTCGACAAAGTAAATGCCATGGAGGGTATGTGATGACGATTAATGATTGGCCTGTCGATGAGCAGCCACGACAAAGATTACTCCGACACGGTGCCGATGATCTAGCCGATTCGGAGTTGCTGGCGATTCTTCTGGGTCGTGGCGTGCACGGGATGGATGCCGTAAGTCTGGCCCGGTCCTTGTTGCTGAAATTCGGTGGCCTAAGGCCGTTATTGACAGCCGATGTTGAATCTTTGCAGCGGAGTCGGGGTGTGGGACCCGCCGGTGCTACGCGACTGCTGGCCAGTGCTGAAGTGGGGAGACGATGTGTTTGTCGGCGATTGCAACGTGGTGATGTGCTGTCCAGTCCGGATGCCGTGCAGCAGTATCTGCATCTGAATTTGCGTGATCGACAGCGCGAGGTTTTTGTGTGTCTGTTTCTGGATGTACGGCACCGTGTTCTGGCCTGTGAGGAATTGTTTGCCGGTACGGTGGACGGAGCCAGTGTGCATGTTCGCGAAGTGGTCAAGCGGGCCCTCATGCTCAATGCCGTGGCATTGATTGTGGCACATAATCATCCTTCCGGTGTGGCCGAACCGAGTATTGCCGATCGTTCATTGACCCGAAGACTGACGGCGGCACTGGATCTGGTGGAGGTGCGTTTGCTGGATCACTTTATTGTAGGGGATGCTGATACGCTTTCATTCAGTGCTCAGGGGTTGTTATAGACCTGGTAGCAAAAATTGGCATGAAATTTACTGGAAGTTACGGACCGTTTCTGGTATAAATGCCGACCTTAAAATTTCAATGGAACTCGTTGCCTGCTAACACGGGCGCGGGATAGCAGAAGGCTCAGGAGTAGTGTTATGGCAAGAGTGTGTCAGATTACTGGTAAACGGACTGTGCGTGGTAATAATGTGTCCCATGCCCACAACAAAACCCGTCGCAGTTTTATGCCCAATCTGCAGCGCCGCCGCATTTGGGTAGAAAGTGAAAATCGCTGGGTGCGTCTACGTATTTCACGTAAAGGGCTACGTATAATTGACAAAAATGGGATCGATGCCGTGTTGCGTGACATGCGCAGCCAAGGTGCCAAGGTTTAATTCAGAGGACAGATAGAGATGCGAGACAAAATCAAACTGGTGTCCAGCGCCAAAACAGGCTATTACTACACGACCACCAAGAACAAGCGGACTATGACCGAGAAGCTCAAGCTGATGAAATATGATCCCAAGGTACGCAAGCACGTACTTTTTACCGAAGCCAAGATCAAATAGTATCGATTTGTAAAACAGACGAAAAAGGGCGACCGATGAGTCGCCCTTTTTTGTATCTGAAGCAGCAATGAACAAGTATCACGCCGTGCGTACCTGCACAGGCCAGGTTGAGGCAGCACTTCCGGAGGTAAATTCGTTATCAGGCTCTGTCGCTTGTTTTCTGGCGGGAGATCCTGTGTGTTCCTGGTTTGTTTTTATCTCAGCCTGCGAGCAACTTGCGTTGAACCAGTTTGTGAATTAGCGGTGTCAGGATTATTTCCAACGCCAGCCCCATACGGGCACCCGGTATGACAATATTGTTGCGGCGGGTCATATAGGAGTTTTTGATCATTTGCAATAAATAAGGGAAATCCACTTTTTCCGGCTCGCGAAATCGCACAATGATTACACTCTCATCCGCCGTAGGGATGTCTCTGGCAATAAACGGATTGGAAGTATCTACCAGTGCTACACGCTGGAAATTGATGTCTGTTTTGGAAAACTGCGGCGTAATATAGTTTACATAGTCAGGCATCCGGCGCAAGATGGTCTCAACTATGGCTTGAGCGGAATAACCACGCTCATTGCTGTCGCGATGAATTTTTTGTATCCACTCCAGATTCACTACAGGCACGACGCCAATCAATAAATCGACGTGTTGGGCAATATTGACGTCATCCGTAACCACACCGCCATGTAGTCCTTCGTAGAACAGAATATCGTTTGCCGGGTCGATGGAGTCCCAGGGGGTGAATGTACCGGGCTCTTGATGAAAAGCAGCTGCTTCCAGTTCATTGTGCAGATATAGCCTGGTTTTGCCAGTGCCGTGCTTGCCATATTCTTTAAACAGGGCCTCGAGTTCTGCAAACAGATTCGCATCAGGGCCAAAATGACTGAGTGTTTTCCCTTGTTCGGCTGCTTCAGCGATAGCAACACGCATGCCCTTTCGATCGTAGCGGTGGAAGCTGTCTCCCTCAACGACAGTTGCATTGATGGCTTCACGATGAAAAATATGCTGCATAGCCGTTTTTACGGTTGATGTGCCAGCGCCAGAAGAACCGGTGATCGATATGATTGGATGCTTGTCTGTCATAGGAAGTCTCCATTTTTAAATCTATTCAGAAATCCGGGCTGTTTCATCATACGTAAACTTGTTAAAAGTATCATTAGCCCCCCGTAGCTGATTCTGCGCATTTCATCGCTGATATGCAAGTATTCGTTTGTCTGGTCGGAAACACCCGTCAGGAAGCCTGGGAGGCTGTCCGAGAACAGGAGTCGACCGGTTTGTTGCTCCTGCAAAACCGGCA
>CAZTLH010000217.1:0-5209 GCA_964614335.1 uncultured Gammaproteobacteria bacterium | reverse complement strand
GTTATTATTCTTGCTACCCTTGTATTTGTGCGACGCACAAAGTACGCGGGTGAAAAAGAGAAGTCAAGCCGTTTTGTTTGAGCCGTATTGGCTATGCCCGTTTTTCTCGGACAGCCTCCTGACAAGGAGGATAGTCTGCCGTCGCGTGGTACTTTTTTGGAGTCTATTGGTACATCGATAAGGGAATGATCAAAACACTGCCAGGTCAGGGATTTGCAGCGTGCGTAATTGTCTGAACCGGATGTCCGTTGCTGCGTGGACAGCAGGAATGGAAGACTGTGTAAATTTGCCTAGATCAGAGAAAAAAAGGTGCTGAGCTACATTTTGCAGATTGTTAGTCCTTGTGGCGAGCTTTATCAGCCGGTTGCAGGCTGTTCATGAAATTATTTTGTATTTCCTGCCATGCGGCGAGATTCTTTTGTGCCAGGTCAGCCATTGGTAATAGCGTGTTGCCTTCGAATATGGACTCGAGGCCTTGCTGGTATTGTTGTTGTTGACTGATAAATGTTTCCATACTTCTGCCCAGGAACGCGGTCAGGGCGCCTTGCATGGTGTCCCCGTAATACCGGATCATACGGAGCAGCACCTCGGTCGTAAATATCGGGTTACCGCCAGCTTCCTGCTCATTGATGATCTGCAACAGGATACAGCGGGTAATATCATCGCCGGAGCTGGTATCGATGACACAAACCTCGACTCCTGAGATAATCAGGTCTTTGAGGTCGTTAAGTGTGATATAGCGGCTTTGCTGAGTATCATAAATTCGACGGTTCGGGTATTTTTTAATAATTCGGGTTGCGGTGGGCATTTGTTTCGATCCTGGAAGCTATTCATCTCGAAGGCTACCACAATAAGCAGCAGGTTACCCGAACTATTTCGTTGCACTGCACAAAAGACTCGAACACAGTTAGTAAATTCAGGGTTAGCGGGAGCTCATGAGCAATATTCAGGAATCTTGTCAATGCAGAATAATCAGAGTATCTTGATCGTATCCGGCATGTCACAATAGCAGCGTATGATTGAAAAAATAACCAAAATCCGACTTCAAACACCGTTGCACACCTTCTTCTCTCCCGCGCAATGGCTGGTCAGTCGTATGGGGTTTGGCACCAAGGCAGTTTTGCTGGTAATGGTAGTTATCGTGGCATTCGGTATTGTGGTCAGTGATCAGTATCAGCGGCTCAATCATGATATCCAGACCACACAGCAGGAACTGGTCGGGCTAGAGCTTTTCCCGCCCCTGTTTCTTGTAATTGAACAAATGCAGCAACATCGAGGTCTTTCGTCTGGTGTTCTCAACGGCGGCACCGAGCTGGAAAATTCAAGACTTCTGAAACAACGGTCGGTTACCCGAGCGATCAGAATCCTCGAAGACAAGCTGAAGCCGGAGATTGTCGGCAGTGCCGACTGGCAGGAAATACGTGCTGGCTGGACAAAGATTCAAAAACAAGGCTTACGCTGGGCAGCGACGGAAAATTTTACTGCCCATCAAAAGCTGATTGCCAATGTTTTGCGTTTCCGGATCTTGCTGGCAGATCGGTTTTATCTGACTTCACAACCGGATATTGATGTTTATTATCTTCTCGAGGCAATGCTTGTCGAGCTTCCTGATCATCTTGAGTCTCTGGCTCAGTTGCGGGGCGTGGCGACAGGGGTGTTAGCGAGGAAACGTGCCAGTGTCGCTGAGCTTATTCATGTAAAAACATTGTCACAAAAGACGCAATCGGCAATCTCGACCCTTGGGCAGGACCTCGAGCATGCCAGTCAACTCAATCCCGCGATCCAGTACCAGTTATCAATTGATACACAAAATCTGCTTACACAGTCGTCACAGTATATAAAACGATTACAAACGGTTTTGCCTGGAACCGATCTTAACCTTCATACGGCACCTCTTTTTTCCATGGCAACGATTGCATTATCTACTGGATACACGATTATTTATCGCGATCTTGTTCCTGAAATCAGAAACCTGCTTGATCAGCGACATAATCGGGCAAAGAAAATCATCTTGAACCGCCTGGTGATTGCCTTCGCAGCGCTGCTACTGGTGCTTTATTTTGTCATCGGCATGTATTTGGCTGTCCGGCATTCGATACAGTATATCTCGCGCACTGCGGATCAATTATCCAGAGGAAATCTCAATCGACGATTGCACATGGGTGCACGGAGTGAGCTACGGGGTGTGGCGAACAGCATCAATCGTCTGGTCGATGAGCTAACCCGGCTAATTCGCCTTGAAAAAGAAAACCGGGAGCGGGTCCAGGCTATTGTTGATTCATCACATGATGCCCTGGTCCAGCTCAATGCCCAGGGCCAGATTATAGGTTGGAGCCATCAGGCACAGATCCAGCTAGGATGGACCCAAGAGGAAGTTGTGGGTCGGGACTCAAAACAGGTGTTGATACCGGAATCTTTGCGTGATCAACACCTGTTACGGGTCAATCATTTTCTCTCTACTGGGGATGCAGCTCAGCTGCGAGACGGGATCGAGACACGAATCCTGCGTCGTGACGGCCAAAGTATTATTTCTGAGGTCTCGCTGGCACCAGTTCGAACGGCCCGGGGCTATGAATTTAATGTCTTTATCCGAGATATTGGCGCACGTAAACAGGCGGAATTACGTGAACAGACACGCCGCTCGGTGTTGGAAAAGCTGGTGAATAATGAATCACTCAGTGACATTCTTCAGGCTATTATCCTGGCTGTTGAAAAGGAGAATCCAGCAGTATTGTGCAGCATTCTCTTGCTCGATCGGGAAGGTAAATATTTATCGCTGGGTGCCGCTCCCAGTTTGCCGGATTTCTTTACTACAGCGCATGAAAGATTTTCCATCGGTAAAGGTGTCGGCTGCTGTGGTGCAGCCGCCTTCCAGGCCCAGAGGGTGATTATCGAGGATATGCGCACACATCCAAACTGGTCGGTTGGCCGGGAGTTGGTGCTCCAGTCTGGGCTGCAATCCTGTTGTTCAGAACCGGTGATCGGCGCTGATGCAAAAGTATTGGGCACATTCGCAATTTATCGTCAAAAAGTTGGCCTACCTGAACCGTCTGATTTTGAGTTAATTGAATATGCATCTCAACTCACTGCCCTGGCAATTGAGCGTTATCGTGCCAATCAGCACCTGTTATTGTCTTCACGAATTTTTGCTGAAGCCGGTGAAGGTATTACGGTCACTGATGACAAGGGGATTATTCTGGATGTCAATCCGGCATTTTGTGCCATCACCGGCTATAGTCGTGCAGAGATTATCGGGAAGAACCCCCGTGTGTTGAAATCCGGCAAACAATCCGCCGAGTTTTACGCCAGCATGTGGCAAAGAATCCGGGAGCAGGGCAGTTGGCAGGGGGAGATCTGGAATCGACGGAAAAATGGTGATACCTATGCTGAAATGCTGACCATATCCAGTATTCTCGACGATCAGGGCAAGGTCACCAATTATGTAGGTCTGTTTTCAGATATCACACTCACCAAGAAACAACAAAAATCCCTTGAGTTCATGGCACACTATGATGTGTTGACCGCATTACCCAACCGGAGTCTTTTTGCCGATCGTCTGCATCAGGCCATCTCCCGCAGCAAACGCAAAGATACCCTGTTGGCGGTGTGTTTTCTGGATCTGGATAATTTCAAGATGGTGAATGATCAGCATGGTCACGACACCGGTGATCGATTGCTGGTCGAGGTGGCTGAACGTATTCGCAGCAATATACGAGAAGATGACACGGCCTGTCGTCAGGGTGGCGATGAATTCATTCTATTGTTGCAGGAGCTGGAAACGATTGGGCAGTGTAAGCAAATGCTCAAACGAATCTGTGAGGCTGTCGCTCGGCCCTACCTGCTTGATGCTTATCAGCATCGTATCAGCGTTTCCACCGGAGTGACGTTATACCCGCTGGATGACGCAGAGCCGGATATGCTGGTACGTCATGCTGACCAGGCCATGTACCAGGCCAAATTGGAAGGTAAAAATCGTTATCATTTATTTGATGTTAATCAGGATCAGCAGTCTACCAGTCGACATCAGCAATTACAGGGAATGGAAAGAGCACTGGAGGCAGGGCAATTTTGTCTCTATTATCAACCCAAGGTTAATATGGCCAGTGGTGAGATCATTGGTGCTGAGGCCCTGATTCGCTGGCAGCATCCGCAACAGGGATTATTGGCTCCCGATTCATTTCTGCCACAGCTTGAAGGAGCACTACTGGAGATACGGCTGGGCGACTGGGTCATCGAGCAAGCCCTGTTACATTGCAGTCATGCCGCCAAAGAGCGGTCGGTGGTACAGGTCAGTGTCAATATTTCCTCACGTCACCTGCAATCACCTGGTTTTGCCGAACGACTCCAGCTGTCGCTGGCCAGCTACCCGGATGTAGATCCGGCCTGTTTTGAACTCGAAATCCTGGAAAGCAGTGCACTTGGGGATTTGCGGGTGATCTCGAGTGTCATTCGGCAATGTCGTGAAGTGTGCGGTGTGCGAATTGCTCTGGATGACTTCGGGACTGGATATTCATCGTTGACACACATGCGAAATTTGCCCGCAGACACGATCAAAATCGACCGTAGTTTTATTGATTGTCTGCTTGAAGACCATGACGATTATGCGATTGTCGATGGTGTTATCTCTCTGGCCGAATCCTTCAATCACCAGGTGTTGGCCGAAGGCGTGGAAACGGATGCGCAAGGGGTCATGTTGTTATTGATGGGCTGTGAACAGGCGCAAGGCTATGCGATTGCACGACCCATGCCGGCCAGGGAGCTGATTGACTGGTTACATCAATATCAGGCAAATACTGTCTGGTTGAAAACAAAGGCAGACCGTCTCGAGAGTCGAGAGAATGCACTACGACAATACGGCCTGTTACAGCAGCACTGGCTGGAGGTGTTCTGTACGAATATACAGAGTGCGACAGTGGCAGAAATGCGTTGGCCAAAAATGTCAATCACCGACAGTCCACAAGGCTTCTGGATGGTGCGCGCCCGACGAGAGGACTGGTGTTCGGTATTGTGGCTGGATCGATTAGAGAGGGTCCAGCATCGGCTGTTCGATAAGGCGCAATTATTATATGGTCAATTTAAACAAGGGGAAAACACTCTGTCAAAAGAAGATTTGTCAGACATCTATACAATGGCAGATGCAGTGACACTGCACCTGGATAAAGCCTAGGAGCTGTATCTTATACAAATCTCCGAGCCCACGAGACTAAGG
>CAZTLH010000216.1:0-5214 GCA_964614335.1 uncultured Gammaproteobacteria bacterium | reverse complement strand
CTTGATCTATGGCGGTGATACCTCTCAGACCCGCCATGATGTGGCGGTACATCCCCCGCAAACGCTTCATCTTTTGTTAAATACCGTGCGGAACAAGTGATAACGGGAGCGCCTGCTTGCATTTCTTGTATATTGATGTCAATACTAGCATAGACCATGATTTCTGTACCGCGGAGCCTGATTTTCCGCTGTAGTCTATCCCCAATTCGAGAGATAGGATGATTCATCAGGTAACCATAACCGTACACAAGCCCCTTGGCCCTGATTGTAGAATTCAATGTCACAACCGATGTTTTTGGCGCGACGTTTCATATTGAGCAGACCACGGCCAACGGACTTTTGGTCTGTGGGAAAACCAATGCCGTTATCACAAATATAGATTGAGGCTTGTTTTTGATCGTTGTTGGCTGCCGTGATGCCCACTTCGATCTGATCGGCATGGGCATGTTTAAGAATATTGGTAAAGGCTTCCTGGATAATACGCAGCAGTTGCAGGCTGTGTCGTGGCGAAAAGCTTGCCAATACCGAAACCTCATCCTGTTGCCAGTGCATAGCAATACCTTGCTGTTTCAGTTTGGGCTCATAGCGATATTTAAACATTGCCAGCATGGCAGGTAGCCCTTCTTCCTCGGGGGCCAGGGAGTCGATAATCAGTCGCAAGTCATCGAGCGCATAGGTCAGTGTATCGGTCAGAATTTTGCTGACCTGTCCGCTGTTTTCCATCATGGCCAGCGCCGAGACCAGCTGTCCACCGACACCATCATGGATATCACGCATGATGCGCTCTCTTTCCTCCTCGATCATTTTTTTCTTTTCCAGCGTGTGGATCGTCGACATGGCCTGAGTCAGTTCTTGTTCACGTTGCATGACACGGACCTCAAGTTCTGCATTCAGCCGATCTGCTGCATCGATTGCAGTACTGAAACGATGTATCAGTGACCAGCCAATCAGAATAAATATGAAGGGTGCGGTGTAATGCATTAAATAGGATCTTTGCAAATGAAAAGCGAGATTAAGCCAGTCATGGCCACCGAGTAAAACAATAGGAAGTACGGAGATGAAAATCATGGTGGTATCAACACTAGGGTGTGCCTGCCAGTATTTGACAAACAGGTACAGCAACCATCCTGCCGGGATTTGTAGCAGAAAATAGGCAATAACCAGGGTATCGAAAATGCGGTTCTCGGGTGTTAAAAACAGAATTATTGTTGCCAGGATGCAATAGCCGATAAGAATACGTTTTGTGTTCTTGATCTGAAGATCGGCAAATGTGCCAACAAAGCACCACATACTGCCGATCATCAAGATCCCGCTGCCATGGGTAAAAGCGATCCAGTATTTCAATGGTAGCGGAATATTTTGGAGAAAAAACCAGCTGGTAAAAATGGCCCAAAACAAAGAGCCAAGAGCAAACCAGCCATATTCAGATTCGCGTCGTATATACCACAGTAAGCTCATACATAGACCCATGGTCAGAGCAAAGGCACCGACCAATTGGCTCATGGTGATACGAAGAAAATAATTTGTGGTCTGAAATTGCCTGAGATACTCGTCGGGACCGAGATAGACGGGTAACAAGCGTCCGCGAAGGTTGGCTTCAGCGGTCAAGCGAAGATACAAGATATTTTCACCGGCACGCAACAGGCCGTTGGGAATCGGCAGATAAATTGGATAATTCCAGGAGGTGGTATTTTTTACTTTCAGAGGGACATCGGAACCCAACAGGATATCGTTCATGAATACCGCAACACTCCGATTTATCCTGGGCAGATAGATGCCCCATAGACGGTTGGGCGCAACGTTGAGCCTGATTCTGAAACGATACCAACCTGCACCACTACGGTCCGGGTGGGTGAAATCCCACAAATCCGGAAGCTTGAGTGGTTGCCAGTTCGTTTTTTCATCTGGTGGACGCCGTTGATCGTTGAACTGAAAATCTGCTGTGTTCAGACGCAGATAACGGCCTGGGTCTGCTGGTTTCAACGAGCAGCCGGTTAGTGTCAGCAGCAACAATATACCCAGAAGTTTTAAACCCGGGAGTCGCAAATAATTACTCACGAATATGAATTAAGCCAAGTTGCTCCGCCTCGAACACTGCTTCGGAGCGAGAGGAGACCTGTAATTTTTTGTATATATTTTTGATATGGGAGGCCACAGTATGATACGAAATACAAAGGGTGTCAGCGATTTCGGTATAGTTCAAGCCTTTTGAAATATAGCCCAGTACCACCATTTCTCTTTCGGTCAATAGGGGTGCAGGGGGGAGCGGGCAGGGTTTTGATCCTCTGTTTTGTGGAGTTTTTGTAGTAGATGTCGAGCAATCGCAGGGCTGATTGGTGCTCCGCCTTCGAGCATTTCGATAATAGAATCACCAATAACATCAATCCCGACATTTTTCAGCAAATAGCCACTGGCACCGGCTTCAACGGCACGCATTACGTGTGGCTCATCACCAAATATTGTGACGACAATGGACTCGATACCACCAAGTTTTCGAGCTTGATGAATCAGGTCAACCCCATCCCCATCGGGTAGACCAAGATCAACCAGCAGTACCGCAGGCCTGTGATCAAGTAGGTATTCGTGGCCTTCCTGGAACAAACCAAAGTCTGAGCAAACATCCAGCTTCGAATGCCTGTTCACAGCCTCCACCAGCCGTTGCCGGATGATGGGGTTGTCTTCGACAATAAGAACAGAGGAGATTTTGGTTGTTTTGGCTAGCGTCATAGGCTTGCTGTTGGGGTCTTGAGACCCAAGTGTCGGCGAAATCGCAGAGTATTGTCAGCCAACAGGTGGATGTGATTCAATGTCAGCATATAATTCAAAATACACAGACCGTAACATTTTTTTTGCCTCGAATAACCAGAATCGCCACTGTCGACGATCCCTGGAGAATTAAAGAAGAAATTCTTTTTTTTGTGATAGTGGTGTGTAATAGGCCATACACAATGAGGCACAAAATATCGCTTGGCTCCTGGCATAGTGCTTTCTCCTTAAAGTAACCTTTTCATCCTTGAAAATGCCATTATAAGCTCTATTCTACATCACATTGGCATTGTTCTGCCATTTATTACAGTATGTTACGTTGGTCAGACCCATCCCTGCTTCCTGTTTATGATCCCGTTATGTAAGAGCTGCCCACCCGATACAGGGCAACTGGGAGCGGTACTGTTTGCAAGCCTTTTGTTGTGCCGTGGCTCCTGTTTTTTGTCCATATCCGGCCGTTTGGGTATTTCTTTATTTGCTTTAGCTGGTTTGGCCGCAGTTGCGATGTCCACTTGACCTCGATGGGGTATATTTGGTTTCTTCCGACGCAGGCAATATCCACCTCCCCCTTGGCCTTTATATAGAATGTCGGGAAATACCGCCGACAATGACTCACCGCGCATCCCTCAACCAGTTGACCGGTTTTCTCAGGATCTGCCAGGGTACTCTCCTCCATTAGCCTGTAGCCATCCCGGCTATCCGTACGGATCCAGTTAAACATAGCGTGAAAAATAAAAGGGTCGGTAAAAAAAATCTTTTTCGCTTTTTTGGGGGCGGCACAAAGGCGGTCTTCCTGGATAGCAGAGAGGATAAATGCGGCATCCATTGTCGCCAGCAATTGTACATAGTCGGCAACAGTCTTTGGATGATCAATAGACAGGTCGGCTAACAAGTTATTCCAGGTGATTTGCGACCCATAACGTTTAATTACAGCGATAATAATTTCACGTAGGTAGTGTTCATGTTTTCCTCGTTTTAATACATCGCCGCGTATCCAGTCTGAATAGGTGCGTAAGGTGGCGGGGAGGATTCGGCCATGGGTTGCCATATCATTTATAGCTGTGAGAAAACCGCCATGCCTAAGATATTCATCAAAGGCTGTAAAAAGCAAGGATACTACTGAGGCGGATACTTCATGACTGTTTGACAACAGGGAACCTTGCTGTTGTTCATCCAGAATATTCTTAAGCCGGACGGTTTCAGCAAAGCTCAAAGGGTGAAGATGAAAATCAACCTCATCAGCCATCCCCCTCCGACCGGGAAAACGCATCCGGGCCTCGCTGAGAATCAGCATGTCGGAACCGGTAAGTACCAGGCAAACCGTATCAAATCGACCTGTGTCGGCCAGAAACTTAACCGCCTTATCCCAACTGCGAATATAGGTTATTTCGTCAATAAGCAGATAGCGTAGATCAGGGAATTCCTCCAGAATATCGCTGATGAGTTGCACCAGGCTATGGTGGTCATCAATAAGCTCACCGCTGAGATAAATAATTGTCGTTGGGGGGGCTCCTCCGGCAATAAGGCGGAACATCCACTGCTTGAGCAGTGTCGTTTTCCCCACCTGACGCCCACCGGTAACTGTATAAATTCCGGGTTCTGCGGGGAGTTCGTCAAGCAAAGGTGACTGGTAAACAAAGGGATCTTTGCTTATATGGCGGAGATTGGGGTCTAATAGCTCAAAAGCCGCACCATCTTCAAGATGGGCGTTATGTGGTGAAAATCTTGGATCCATACGGCAAGATTAATTCTTCCACCGTAAGTTGTCAATGATTAATGACTAAATTTAGTCATTAATCATTGATGATCTTGAGGAACGTATGGGAACTGAAGTTTCAGTGCGGCCGGGCAAGGTCGTCTGTTCTCGCGGGGAAAGAACCCCTCCCGAGAAGGATTAGCCATCCGGCGGGAAGTGAACTCTGGGTCAGCGGAAGTAATCCCAAAGATCAAGCACAGGGGGAGCGAAGCAATAGGCCGTAAGCTGCAAAGCTAAGGTGATTGAATCTCGAATCGTGATGCGTAAAGTTTCAGAGGAGTCTGTCACTGGAAGTTTATGGCATTCCTTGCAAACGATCTTCAGCCGTTTTTCCGTTTCACGTTTACTCGATTTCACCTGATCGACACACGAGACAAGTACGGCATTTTTATTACCCAGTTCTGTAATACTTTGCCGTCTTGCCAGAGTATTGCTTGCCTTTTCCTCTGCGGCGCGTAGTTTCGCCTGTTTTTACTTTTGACGATGTCCTATGCCCGTATCTATATATTTTAGTTGCTTCTCCAATTCTTTTTCTGCTTCACTACTGTCAACCGCCCGAGGCGGTTTAATCGTTTTTGATTCTATCCCAGCCGATGAGGGCTGCTGTGTGTAGTGGGTATTACCCTCATCATCCAGCCATTTATAGGTCGTGAAAAATGCTGTTGCATAGGCGAAACCAAGCACGAGTGATC
>CAZTLH010000215.1:3406-5217 GCA_964614335.1 uncultured Gammaproteobacteria bacterium | reverse complement strand
TTTTTATGCATCACCAGGATGCCGAGAACCGAGGCATTGCGGAAGGCTCACCAGTACGTGTTTATAATGACCATGGCGCTTTTATTCTGCCGGCCAGCCTGTGTGATGATGTTTTGCCGGGCAGCGTCTACACCCACAAGGGTTTCTGGCGACACCCGCAAAAAGCCAACTGCAATGAAGTGACCAATGATATACCGGGTGATTTTTCCGGTCAGACTGCCTTTCAAAGTACTTGGGTTGAGGTCGAAGTGGTGACAAATTGAAACCAGAACATGCCGTGTCCACGGTCAAATTTGTTAACCTGAATCCTGTTCATGGTCCTGACCATTATTGCGTATGACCTCATTGATCGCGACGCGCCACTGCTTTCCCCTGCTGGATCCGGCCAGAGAGTCGGCAATACTGTTAAAGCCACCTTCATAATGACGTGGTGGCGAAAAAAAGACCCGTAGACTGCAGTTGCCGCTGTAGACAACAAAACTCGCGGAAAAATAATACCAGGGCCACTTGCAGCAACAGTCAGCAACAGGCACTGCAAATAATTGTGTTTCCAGATTTTGCTGCAGACGTGCAGCCAACCCCGGCACCGCCAGTTCACGCTCAAGCTTGCGCAGCTGAAAGCCCCATAACTGACCCGCACCAAAACAACGCAAGCTTAAGATCCCTCGTGACAGACACAGGGCCCCCATGGTCGATCGAATTCCTCGCATCAGCCAAACACCCTGCCGTAGTTTGTCTACTTCGTTTTTCATAGCACAAATACTGAGCTCTACCTCTGTTGTTGGCATACACCGAATCATAACCGAGTACACTCTCCAGGTATTCGGCACATGCACCGCATGAATCGAAAATTACCTTCTGTGCAGGTCGTACCCGTGATCAACCCACTGACGCAACCAGCCTTTACACTGTTTGTCTGGGGTGGGCAACAACTCATGGTTCATACTGCTTCGCAATTACACCGTGGTAACGTATCACGTTGTATTACCACATCAACCTGACTTTCTACACTGACTCAAATGTGTACCACACAATTCGGTTTGAATTCAGGCGTGAGGTCTTTTGGAGCATATCCCCGGGGATTACAGATTACCCGGGTGCCAGCAACCTCATAATCAAAGGCATCATGCATATGACCATGAATCCAGAGTGCCACCCGCTCACTTCCCAGAAGATGGTCCAGATGACTGGCGAAAGCGGGAGTCAGCGGGTCCCGGGCAAAATGGGGATGTACAGACCGGGATGAGGGTGCATGATGGGTGATCACTACCGTCTTGCCGGGAAAAGGCTCTGCTAGACAGGCTGTTAACCACGCCCGGCTGGTGAGGTGTTGCGCGATCGCATCTTCAGGGGTGAAACACTTGCCGTTGTACCGAATAATAGAAAAATCAGGCATTCGACTGCGAGCCTGTTGCATGGAGAGCAGCTTGTCCATCTCACCAAACAAGGCAAAATCAGTCCACAGCACACAGCCTAGAAACCGTACGCCATCAACAATAACCTGATTATTGTTCAGCACATGGATATGCGCGGGTGCTGTGGTTTTAAGTTGCTCATCAAGCGCCATATCATGATGATAAAACTCATGATTCCCCGGCACGTAGATCACGATCTGCTGAGGGAAATTTTCTATGGCCCAGTGCAGTCCTTGCATCCCAACGCCAATATCACCAGCCAAAACCATAACCTCTGCGTCAGTTACCGGCGGTTTGAAATCGGCAAACTCGACATGAAGATCATTGAGGATCTGGATTTTCATGTCGACAGCATAGCTGGAATACAGGGATTGTGCCACCGAGGGCCAGTCACAC
>CAZTLH010000215.1:0-3306 GCA_964614335.1 uncultured Gammaproteobacteria bacterium | reverse complement strand
TTTTGTATTCATGGTGCCATGCACCGTAACAACCCCCAGGCTCGCTGTATCCTGCATGTGCATTCCCGCTACGCCACCGCACTGGCCGCACTCAAAGACACATCCATGCCACCCATCGATCAGACGACCATGCGTTTCTACAACCGGGTTGCTGTCGATTCCGGATTCAATGGCATGGGTCTGGATCACGAGGCAGAACGCTTATCAACGACCCTCGGTGAGGCAACCGTATTGTTGCTTGGTCAGCATGGCCTGGTAACGGTCGGTGAAACGGTAACCCAGGCCTTTGATGAACTCTTCTATTTTGAGCGCACCTGTGAGACCTTGTTGCTGGCCCTGTCGAGTGGCCGCGAACTCAACATCGCCAGTCCGGAAGTGGCCGAGAAAACTGCCAGGCAATGGGCTGCCTACCCCGCTGCAGCCAGTAAACATTTTAAAGCTCTGCAACAGATTCTGGATGAGGAAGAACCCGATTACAGGGATTAAATGTTCCATCCGTCAGCGCCAAACCAAAAATTTGCATACGGGAAATATGAAATTATTCAGACTTGCTCCTCGTGCGCACGAAAAAACAGGATCTGGATCAGAAGATTGACGGATAATCCGGCATTGCCCTTGACCCCGGGACAGCGGGTGCTAATACTTGGCGCAAAATATTTTCTGCCCTTGTATATCCACCCTTGAAACCGTATCCCGTCCGTATCCAGCGCATGGAACCGGGCGATCAACAGTATGAGAAATCATTAGAGACTTGGTATTTTCCAGACTTTTTTATTACAGAATTTAACAATCCCATCTTGACCGGAGAGAAACGAGACCATGGCGAAACCAACAATTATCTACACAAAAACCGATGAAGCACCCGCACTGGCTACTGTATCACTGTTGCCGATGATCAAGGTTTTTACAGAATCTGCCGGTGTTAATGTGGAAACCCGTGATATTTCTCTGGCGGTACGAATCCTCACAATTTTCCCGGAAAATCTGACCACCGGGGAACAACAAAGTGACGATCTCGCTGAGTTAGGTGCGCTGGTCAAACAGGCTGACGCAAATATTATCAAACTACCGAATATCAGTGCCTCGGTACCACAGCTACATGCTGCCATCAAGGAACTGCAAGCCCATGGCTATGATGTGCCAGACTACCCCGAAGAGCCAAAGAACACAGCTGAAGAAGCCATCAAGGCCCGTTATGCCAAGGCTTTGGGTAGTGCAGTTAATCCCATTCTTCGTGAAGGCAATTCAGACCGTCGGGTCGCCGCACCGGTCAAGGAATATGCCCGAAAACACCCCCATTCCATGGGGGCCTGGAGTGCCGATTCCAAAACCCATGTCTCACATATGCAAGAGGGTGATTTTTTCTCCAGCGAAAAATCTGTCGTAATATCAGAAACCGGTTCGGTTCGCTTTGAACTCGTCGGTGAATCTGGCACCACCACTGTATTAAAACCGGAACTCAAGGTCCTGAAAGACGAGGTCATTGATGGCACCGTAATGTGCTGCAGGGCTTTACGGGCATTTTATGCCGAGCAGATCGAACAGGCCAAAGCGGATGACGTGTTGTTGTCGTTACACCTGAAAGCCACCATGATGAAGATCTCTGATCCGATCCTGTTTGGTCATGCGGTCACCGTCTATTACAAGGATGTCTTCGAAAAACACGCAACCCTGTTTAAAGAGCTGGGTATTGAACCCAACAATGGACTGGGCGATGTCTATAATAAAATCAGCGACCTGCCGGCGTCACAAAAGGCCGAAATTGAAGCCGATATCCAGGCTGTGTACACTACACGACCAAAACTGGCAATGGTCGATTCCGATAAGGGCATTACCAACCTGCATGTTCCAAGCGACGTTATTATCGATGCATCGATGCCAGCCGCAATACGCAGCTCTGGCAAGATGTGGGGTCCAGATGGTCAGCTGCATGACACCAATATGATGATTCCGGATCGCTGCTACGCCGGCATTTATCAGGAAACCATCGATTTTTGCAAACAGCATGGTGCCTTCGATGTGGCTACCATGGGCAATGTCTGCAATATCGGTCTGATGGCGCAAAAGGCTGAGGAATACGGTTCACACGACAAAACATTCGAAATCCCGGAAAATGGTACCGTCCGGGTAATCGACCATACCGGCGCCTGCCTGATGCAACATCAGGTCGAGGAAGGTGATATCTGGCGCATGTGTCAGGCCAAAGACCTGCCGATCCGCGATTGGGTCAAACTCGGTGTCAAACGGGCACGTGAGACCGGTTCTCCAGCCATATTCTGGTTAACCCCGGAGCGTGCACATGATGCAGCCCTGATTGAAAAAGTGGAGCGTTACCTAAAGGATGAAGAGACCAGCGATCTTGAGATCAAAATCATGACCCCGGAAGCAGCGATTCGCTATTCCCTGCAGCGTGCCAGAGAAGGCAAGGATACAATTTCGGTAACGGGCAATATCCTGCGTGATTATCTGACAGACCTGTTTCCCATTCTGGAACTGGGAACGAGCGCCAAGATGCTGTCCATCGTCCCGCTGCTGGCCGGTGGCGGGATGTACGAAACCGGTGCCGGTGGCTCAGCACCCAAACATATCCAGCAGTTCCTGAAGGAAGGTCATTTACGCTGGGATTCACTGGGTGAGTATCTGGCCCTGGCGGTATCACTTGAGGACCTAGCCGGGAAGACCGGCAGCCCAAAAGCGATAGTCCTGGCCAATGCCCTCAATCTGGCCAACAGTCAGTTTCTCACCAACAGCCGCTCACCATCGCGCAAGGTCGGCGAGCTGGATACCCGGGGCAGTCACTTCTATCTGATTATGTACTGGGCCCTGGCTCTGTCAACACAGGATGAGGATGCCGATTTAAAAGAACGCTTCGCATCCTTGGCCAGACAGCTCCAGGAGAACGAGAATGTCATTCTGTCCGAAATCGATGCCACCCAGGGTCAGGCACAGGATATCGGCGGTTATTATGACGGTGACAGCCAAAAAACCACGCAGGCCATGCGCCCCAGCGCCACATTGAATACCATCATCGCTAACTTTACCGACTAATTGGCCATCAATAGCCTGTCGGATCTACCCATCCGACAGGCCAATTGCGGAACAAACAAAGGGCTCAGAAAAAAGGGGTCAGAGCCCTTTTGAAGGCATTATATATGTGTATCAATTAGTTAGCAGATAATAAAAGGGCTCTGACCCCTTTTTTTATTCATTCTACTAAGGAGGATATTAAATATGGATGTCGTAGATCAATTAGAAGCCTGAAAAGGGCGCTCAATTGGCACGCAGTGCTGGTGTTGGCGTTCAGTT
>CAZTLH010000214.1:0-5290 GCA_964614335.1 uncultured Gammaproteobacteria bacterium | reverse complement strand
ACAAAAGCCAGCTAGCTGACACCAAATCACAGAATGAAAGGCAGGCGAATTACAATAACAGTTCCAATTCGGCATTTACCCCTGTGAATTTTAATGGACAATTGCAGGAGCCTTTCAACGCCTGGCAAAAGCGTTTTACGCCTGCAGCATCGACCCCGGTAAATCCTTGGGCCGGGATGTCACCCATGTCCGGATTCTCGGGCTTTCCCGGAGTCTCAGCAAGTATGCCCCACTTTCCAGGGCTCGGCCCGGACCGGGAGAAGTTCGAAAAACTCCAGCAGCTGCAAACGCTCGGACAAAACTATAGGACCACCCTGTTCAAATTCAATGAACAATACCACGAGTTCTGGCCCCATATCGTCGAGCGTTTGAAAGCCAAAATACAGGAACAGGGGCAATCAAATGATCATACTGCACCCTCTGCCCGTTCTCTTTATAACCTGTGGATTGATTCTGCCGAAGAAGAATATGCGGCGGTTACCGGACAGGAAAGTTATCAGCAGGTCTACGGGCAGATGATCAATGCCATGATGGCATTGCGCCAGGCCAGCACCTCGTTACAGGACGACCTGTTAAAAGCCATGAATATACCGACCATGCGTGAGCTCGATTCTCTGAGTGAACGACTGCAGCGTACCCGTAGGGAAAACCGGGTACTACGTACTGAGCTCGGCACCTTACACGATGAACTCACAGCGTTGCGCGATACTGCTGCTGACAGGAAAAGCTCTGTGCAAATACTACGCGCGGAGATGAAAAAACTCCGTACTGAATTGACAGCAAGCAATCAGGCTGCAGCAACTGCACAAAACGGTGTCATTGAAACAATGAGCGCCGAAATCCAGGCCCTGCAAACGACGATGGCCGCCTCGAAATCGACTGCTGCCAGCAGCCGAAGCGGTTCTGCAACCCCTGCGCAAAAAGCCGCTACCCGCAAAAAAGCCGCACCGACACGAAAAAAAGCCGCAACCAAGACAACTTCCGCTGCAAAGACTGACGCAACGACTACCAGATAGCAACCAATTCCTATCCCCGCATCCACTGACAAGGGTTTGTATCTATGACAATTCAAATGGACAAGATGGCACAGGAAGCCATCGACTATAATCGAAATCTTGGGGCATCCATCCAGAACCTGCAGCAAGCGGATGAAATCGATGCCGGTGTAACACCAAAAACGGTCATCTACGAGGAAGACAAACTAAAACTGTATAGATACCAGCCATTGGCCGATGTCGTTCAGAACAAGGTCCCGACCATAATTGTCTATGCCCTGGTCAATCGTCACTATATGACCGATATCCAGGAAGACCGCTCCACGGTCCAGGGCCTGCTCGAAACCGGTCAGGACCTCTATGTCATCGACTGGGGTTTTCCGGATCGTACCGATCGTTTCCTGACCATGGATGATTACATCAATGGTTATCTAGATGCATGTGTCGATATTATTCGAAAACGTCACAAACTGCAGAAAATCAATATCCTCGGCATCTGCCAGGGTGGCACATTCAGTCTCTGCTACACCACCATGCACCAGGATAAAGTCCAGAATCTGATCACCATGGTAACCCCGGTAGACTTTCAGACCGATGACAACAATCTGACCAAAACCGCCAAATATCTCGATATCGACCAGCTGGTCGATGCCATGGGCAATATCACCGGCGACATGATGAATTCCTCCTTCCTTGCCATGCAACCATTTCGCCTGATGGGGCAAAAATATGTCGATGCCGTGGATATTCTACAGAACAAAACCCGAATGAAAAATTTCCTGCGGATGGAAAAATGGATCTTCGACAGCCCGGACCAGGCCGGTGAAACCTTTCGTCAGTTTCTCAAGGACTGCTACCAGCACAATGCCCTGATCAAGGGTGAATTAAAGATTGGAGAGCAATACATCGACCTCGGTAAATTGACCCTGCCGATGTTGAATATCTATGGTGAAAAAGACCATCTAGTACCGCCGAGCGCTTCCAAGGCACTGAAGAAATATGTCGGAACCAAAGATTACACCGAAATCTCCTTCCCAGGCGGCCATATCGGCATCTATGTCAGCGGTGGCGCCAAGAAACAAATCCCGCCTGCCATCGGCGCCTGGTTAAACGATCGCTTGTAACTGCCGTTATGTAAGCGGTATACAGTCTTTAGTTCAACCTCAGGAAGACATGATCAGATCGGGGCAGGCTTGTGGGCAACGCATCACCCTATGACCCCATTACCCCGAAAGGCAAAACTAAACACCTGCTCCCTTTTCGGGAGAATTTCTGACTGCAAGCCACCACAGGGTTGCAGCGATCGCGGTAAATCCAATTTGCCCGAGGACGAAGTTACTGAGGCTGTCTTTTAAAAATGGCACCACCAGACTGGCGACCAGCGCACTACTGCTCATTTGCATGAAACTCTGGAGCGCAGATGCCATGCCCCGGCGGTGGGGAAAACAGTCCAGCGCCAAAATGGACAACCCCGGTAACGCCAATGCAATGCCCACGGCATATAAAACCAGTGGACCAATCACAGTTACCAGCTGCGGCTGCAACCAGTAAACCTGAATCAGGTTGAGTCCACAAGCCAGCCCCAAGACGATGAATGCGGCGTGTACGATCTTTGCGGAGGACCAACGATGGGTGAGTCGGCCGGTAACAAAGGAGCCAAACATCAGACCGGCGACCATGGGGACAAATTGATAGCCAAAATCCTCACTACCCAGACCCAGGAAATCAAATAATACCGTCGGGGCACCGGCGATATAGAGAAACAGGCCACAAAAGGCAATCGACAACGCCAGAATCAGCGCCATAAATTTACCATGGACCAATAATCCCCGATAACCGGCCAGTAATGTCGAAAACTGCAATGACTGGCGATCCGTAGAGGACAGGGTTTCCGGGATCACCGTATATACCAGTGCTATGGTAATCGCCGCATAAAAGACCAGAAAATAAAAAACACTGCGCCAACCTAGACCAGACTGTAAAGCACCACCGATAATCGGTGCAATGGCCGGTGCGACGGCAAATAATATCATCACCCGCGACATCGCCCGATGGGCCAGCCGGCTTTCAAAACTGTCACGAATCATGGCCCTGCCGGCAACCAGTCCGCCGCCTGCACCGAGACCCTGAACTGTTCTGGCGGCCAATAATTCACCAAAACTGGCTGTTATTGCGCAGGCCAACGAGGCCACAAGATAGAGTCCAAGCGACCATAAAACCACCCGCCTGCGACCAAAACGATCAGCCAGGGGACCCCAGAACAGGGTCGAAGTTGCAAATGCCAGCAAATAAAAACCCAAACTCTGGCTCACCAGTTCGCGACTAACATCAAAGGAGGCTTCGATAGCCTTGAACGATGGCAGATAGGTGTCAACACTGAACGGACCGACCATCGACAACAAAGCCACGACCGGCACCAGCCAGGCAGATTGAATGCGAATTTCTTGACTCATACGGTCACTTTGGACACTCGGGTACTCTTGAGCACTTCAATTATTGCCGTCAGTGACAGCAACTGATCAAGCAACATATTCAAAGGCCCTGAGCTTGGTCGAACAAACCCTCCCCGTAGCCATTGATTCCTCATCTGGTGAAGACAACCGTGTCTAGAGCTGCCTTCGCCAAAGATTCTGTATCTGGAATTTGTTGATATCGAATTTTTAGCGGTTGTTTTCGGTTGTCTAGCTCGTATGCGCATCTGGGGAGAAAACTGTCAGCACATTCTTGGCCCGCAAGAGCTGCAGGCGAGTGCAGTGGGTTATAGCCGGTGCCTTTAAAGGAACGCAAACTAATAACCCTTATTTCCCAGCACCCGTGACCATGGGTCGTTTTGGATCGCGGATCCACTCGCTCCAGGAGCCCGGATAGAGTCTGGATCCGGTCATGTCGGCCAGTTCCATGGCAAACAAATTGTGACAGGCCGTCACCCCGGAGCCGCAACTATGTACCACATTCTCTGGACTGCAGTCTGTTGGCAATAAGGCTGCAAATTCCTGTCGTAATTGCATAGCCGGCTTGAAGAGCCCTTGCTTCGTCAAATTGTCGGTTAAAGGACGATTCAGCGCTTCGGGGATATGCCCGGCCACCGTATCGATGGGTTCCTCCAAACCGGCAAAGCGTTTACTGCTTCGGGCGTCCACCAGACAATATTCCTGACTCTCAAGATTGGCCACAATTTGATCGGTGGACAACCAGCAGCCAAGATCCGCCTTACAAGTCAACAATGCGGCTGCGGGTCTGATGACCGCATCGCCCGTTTCAACCCTGCAGCCCGCCTGCTGCCAGGCAGGCCAGCCGCCATCAAGTATTTGCACCGATCCCAGACCCAGCCAATGCCGCAACATCCACCACAATCGCACGGCAACCGCACCACCAGCACTGTCATAACAGATGAATCGGCCATCGGCATCGGCACCCCAACGAGCCAGCAATCGCAGAAATTCGTTCTTCCCAGGCAGCGGATGTCGTCCGCTGTCGGCGGACACCGGCGACGCGAGATCGTGATCCAGATGAGCATAAACCGCTCCCGGGACATGCTCTCGCCGGTACATCATTTGCCCCCAATTCGGTTCGGTGAGCCGGAACCGGCAATCGATAATCCTCAGCTCCGGTGCGGACAACACCGCATTCAGTTCAGCCACCGAAATCAGCGGATTATGTATTTCTGTCATTCTGATCTCCAACCTGTTTCAAGCATCGAAGTGTAGCACTCTCAGCATGAACAGGAACGGGGTCTTGAAGTTTTCACAGGAGATCTCGCAAAGATGCTGCGAAAGCTGGGGGTCTGGAAAGCTGGAGGTCAGGACTTGTTTGGTGCATCATGCTGGGAGCCGGGGACTAGGAAAAGCTTGAGCAAATAGAGAAAATGTAGGATCAAGAAAATGGGGAGGTCACAGGAGGCTGTCCGAGAACAGAGAGCCTACTGCGAAAAAGCGAACTTTGGTACATTTTTAGGCACGGGGGTGGTGTTGGGCGTGGAGCTGCTGGAGACGGTGTTTGGCGACATGGGTGTAGATTTGTGTGGTTGACAGGCTGGCATGGCCCAGCATCATTTGCACCGAACGCAGGTCGGCTCCATGATTGAGCAAATGGGTGGCGAATGCATGGCGCAATGTGTGTGGTGACACGGTTGCGGTGATCTTCGCCTGGCGTGCCAGACGTTTGATGACGTACCAGAAAGCCTGACGGCTGAGGGCCTGATGACGTCTGGAGAGAAAGACGTAATCAGCGCTGCGTTCGCTTTGCCAATCGGGTCGGACCTGCTGCAGATAGACCCGGATGCTATCGATCGCCGG
>CAZTLH010000213.1:0-5351 GCA_964614335.1 uncultured Gammaproteobacteria bacterium | reverse complement strand
ATGTTTGGAGTCTGGACTTTCTCTTCACCATAACCCGGCATTCTCTTCCGGGTCTTAGGTGGGCGGTGTAAAGTCTCTACACTCCCCTGCCGGACAGGCCAGGGTAGCACGGGATTGCCATACGTCATACTAACACCAGAAAAACCGGTATCTGACGCTCAGGTTTCCCCGTTTTAGCCGCCTCCACTGCAGAGGTTTCCCCATGCAGGTGCAATTTTACAAATCAGCTGCTCTGCCAACTGAGCTATGCGGGCATAAGCAAGCGCGGATTCTAGGGCTAACGCCACCACAAAGCAACCTTCAACAAGAGGATTTTTTCAATTCTTTTGCTCCGGATTTCAGGCCAAGACAAAACAGCGGATTGATTTCCTCGACGGCTCGTGCAAACCAGAGATTTGCTGGCAGTTTGTCTTATGCAAAGACATGGCGCCGGCATTGTCTGCGAGATCGCCCGGGCTACGGGCAAACGACCCGGTGTAATCCGGCACGTGGATCAGGCCAGCTGCGGTATTTGATTTTATCCTCATCACCGGCCCTCAATAGCAACCAATAATTGTCACCAAGACTTCTCATCTCTTCCCTCTTATTGGCACTGATGCCTTTACTCCGAAGTTCATTCAAAAAACGGTCGGCACCATCATTTTGGGTAAACAGACCCAGGGAAATTACCAATGAACCATCACTTTCACGCACCAGGTATTGATCATCATTTCCCATCTGGTTGAGATAATCACGCAAGGAACCGGTATCCGAACGATTCTCAAAAGGCCCCATATAAATACGATAGGCCTTGATCATGCGATCGGCGGAAGACTCGAGTGCCAGCGCCTGAACACCGGTTGTCGTCAACAGGGTTCTCGACAATACCGCTTTTGATCTGGTCGCAAAGGGGCCAATCCGCAAACAGTAGTCTTTCTGCGCAGTGATGACGGGGGGGACATACAGGCGTAACTGTCCTGGTTGTATGTCCGGTTTGGCGACCGTCAGTCCGGATTGTTTGACAGGACGAATGCCCGTAATCCATAAATACAGCGCAACATTCACCAATAACAGCGTCGCTACCCACCATCTTATTTTCACTCTGTAACCACGCGTCGCAAACCCTGCAAAACCAGGTCAGGGGCATATTGCACATCTGCAGCCAGACAAGATTGCAGCCTGGCACCATCACCACCGCTAAGCATCAGATGACAAGGCATTCCCAGCACAGATTCTGCACTGCGAACAGCCGCCTGCACCCCACCAACTACCGCCAGCCACGCACCACGATGAATAGCGGACGATGTATTGTCTGGAAACCTGTTATCATCATCGGAACCGATTTCAAGCCCGGCCGTACCTTGCACCAGGGCCTGTTCGCAGAGTCTCTGCCCGGGCAGGATAAGCCCGCCGACAAAAACACCGGCTGCTGTCACCGCATCTACCGTCACTGCAGTACCTGCATCAACCACAATCACGGCCTGACGAATAGCATACCAGGCAGCGATTGCCGCCAGCCAGCGATCGACCCCCAAAGATTCAGGAGGGTGATAGCCATTCTGCATCAAACCAAATTGAACACGGGTATTGACCTGGGATACCGCTACACCATAGTAATGCGCATAGCTTTGCAATTGACGCACACACTCCTGGGAACCCACAGCACAGAGCCAGATGACATCCACACCATCAAGCTCTGACCAGATTGATGCAAAAAACTGATGATCAGGTGATTGCGGCAGAATGACCGACTGACAGTTAATAGGGTTGCTGTCGTAACACCACTTGATAGCCGTGTTGCCCATATCCACAAACAACTTCATTGCAGATTTCCGGTGCGCAAACTCAATTCACCCCCTGTACAATCATGCAGCACGCCATCATCATCTTTGATTGTCAGTACGCCACGGTAATCCACACCGAGTGCCTTGCCACACACTGCATGTCGACCACCGGAAATCAGCACCCGTTGACCACGATAGGCATGCATGGCATTCCAGCGCGTCTGAAAAGGCGCAAACCCATATTCGCGAAACTCTTTCATTATACTTCCCAGACCGGCAATCAGCGCGCCTGCCAGCTGATTACGATCGACCAACATGGCACCGGCGGCCTGCATGTCAATCACCTGAGCGGACAAAGAAGCGGGAAGCTCCGTGTTATGCACATTTAAACCCAGACCCAGTACCACCCGACAGGGTCCTTCTCCTTCACCACGAATTTCCACCAGAATTCCGCCAAGTTTTCTGCCAAGACAGAGGATGTCATTCGGCCATTTGAGTACCAGGTTTGGTAGCTTCCAGGCCGACAATGATTCAACCACTGCCACACCGGCAGCAAGACTGAATCCTGATAACGCAGCCGGGCCCTGTGACCAGTCCCAGACCATCGAGAGCAATATATTTCTGTAGGCTGAACCCCACCATTCACGACCCAGTCGACCACGACCGGCGGTCTGAAACTCCGCCAGACAAGCCTCGCCATCTTCAACCCTGGGTGCAGTCATCAAAAATTGGTTGGTCGATACCAGCTGATCGTGGACATGCAGACGTGTCGGGGCAGAGAGATAACTGGCAATTTCAGACTTATCGAGCAATGATAATGGGCTGGCCAACCGGTAGCCTTTGCCGGGTTCAGCCGACAGACTCAATCCTTGTATTTTCAGCACCGCAGCTTGACGGGAAATTGCCGCCCGGCTACAACCCAGCTGTTGCGCCAGCCTGGCACCATTGACCATCTTTCCAGTCGCCAAATGTTGCAAAAACTGCTTGCGTATCGACACCTCACGCTGCATAGTGATCTCGTTTATAGGTTATAGAAACCGGCACTCGCCCGGTTAAACTCTTCAGCACAACTGTACCAGATCAACCCACCTACCACCATAACAGACCCGCGGGATTACTTGATGGCCATCAGTGTATTTGAAATCTTCAAGATCGGTATTGGGCCATCAAGTTCTCATACCATCGGACCCATGGTTGCGGCGGTCCGCTTTCAGGAGTATTGCGCCCGCAAACTGGAAGCAAAAAGAATCCAGCACCTCAAAGTCGAACTCTTCGGCTCACTGGGTCATACCGGCCGTGGACATGGCAGTGATCGCGCCATACTGTTGGGTCTTTTAGGCCAGCACCCTGATACCGTAAATCCGGATAAAGTCGAACAACTGTTGCACGGTGATAGCCGACAATTAAAAATTCCCATTGCCGACCATACCCTGATCTTCGATAAACGTGAAGACCTGCACTTTCACAAGCACAAATCGCTGCCTTTGCATCCCAACGGAATGCGTTTTAGCGCCCTCACCAGCAGCGGCAAGACACTGGCCAGGAAAGAATACTACTCGGTAGGTGGTGGCTTTGTCGTCCAGGCAGACAAGGCCGGCAAACTTCGTATCGAAGAGGATCGCACCGAGCTGCCCTATCCTTTTGACAGCGGCGAACAACTGATACAACAATGTCAGGAAAATGACCTGCGTATTTGTGATGTCATGTTGGCCAATGAACACTGCTGGCGTGACGAGACCGCAATCCGGCAACAGCTGCTGGCAATCTGGCAAGTCATGCAACAATGTGTGCAGCGTGGCTGTCAAAAACAGGGGGTGCTCCCAGGCGGGTTACATGTCCGTCGCCGTGCACATGAATTGTATAACAAACTGGCTAAAAGTCCGGAAACCCAGTTACGCGATCAGCTGGCCATCCTCGACTGGGTCAACCTGTATGCATTGGCGGTCAATGAAGAAAATGCCGCAGGTGGCAGGATCGTCACCGCTCCAACCAACGGCGCAGCTGGAGTGCTCCCGGCAGTCCTGCATTATTATGACCGATTCTGTAGCGGTGCCAATGAACAGGGCATTATCGAATTTCTGCTCACCGCCGCTGCGATCGCCATGCTGTACAAGAAAAATGCCTCCATCTCAGGCGCCGAAGTGGGTTGCCAGGGCGAAGTCGGTGTCGCCTGTTCCATGGCCGCGGCGGCCTTGACTGCAGTCCAGGGCGGTGGTGTGTTACAGGTCGAAAATGCTGCGGAAATCGGCATGGAACACAATCTGGGGCTAACCTGTGATCCGATCGGCGGTCTGGTGCAGATACCCTGCATCGAACGCAATGCCATGGCTGCCATCAAGGCCATCAATGCCCAGCGTCTGGCCATGAAAGGTGATGGCGCCCATCATGTCACCCTGGACAAGGTCATACAAACGATGCGCCAGACCGGTGCTGATATGAAATCAAAATACAAGGAAACCTCACGTGGTGGTTTGGCGGTCAATCTGGTGGAGTGTTGACACGCCTGTGGCTAACAATAATAATCGTAGAGCACCTTTATGTCTGCAATACCTGTAATTTCGATTCTGGAGCAACCCCATGGCACGTAATCCGACCCGAATTATTACTGTCGGCAATCTACAACTAGGTGGTGACAATGCTATCGTAGTCCAAAGCATGTGCGCCACACCAACAAGGGACATTGATGCCACGGTCAGCCAGGCAGAACAACTGCATACTGCCGGGGCCGGTATCGTTCGTATTGCTGTTGATAATAACCGGGATGCCATCGCACTGAAAGCAATCCGACAGCAGACTGCAGCCTGTTTGAGTGTTGACCTGCAGGAGAATTATCGGGTTGCCGTAAAAGTTGCTCCATGGGTGGACAAGATTCGCTACAACCCCGGGCATTTGCATCATCATGAGCGTAATAAAACGTGGCAACAGAAAGTACGTTCTCTGGTCGATGTAGCCCGGGATCAGGACTGTGCCCTGCGTGTCGGCATCAATTGTGGCTCTGTCGACCCTCATCAATTGGCGCTGCAGCCACAACAGGATGCACTATCGGCCATGATACAAAGTGCCCTGGAACATTGTTCATTTCTGGATGATATCGGTTTTGAACGCTATGTCGTCTCACTGAAGGACTCCGACCCTCAAAAAGTCATCACCGCCAACCGGCATTTCGCCAAAGCCCGCCCCGATGTGCCGCTTCATCTCGGCGTAACCGAAGCCGGTATGCCCCCGGATGGTATTACCAAAACCCGTATCGCCTTTGAGCCACTGCTCAGTGCCGGGGTGGGTGATACGGTCCGGGTTTCGTTGACATTGCCCTTCGCACAAAAATTCAGGGAAGTCGAAGCAGGCAAAAGAATCCTTGGCGATATTGCCGCCGGTCGGATGCTAAATCCGATACTGGACCCTAAGCGATTGAATATCATCAGTTGCCCGAGTTGCTCGCGGGTGGAGAACGAGGCATTTATCCTGTCTCTTATACAACTCTCCTAGCCCACGAGAAAAAAACGAATATCAATAGAAGTCATACTCATAAAAAACAAAAAACAAAACTACAACACAAAAACACACACACACAACTAAGCTACAAAGAAA
>CAZTLH010000212.1:0-5356 GCA_964614335.1 uncultured Gammaproteobacteria bacterium | reverse complement strand
CTCCAAATTCATTTAATTTAATCGATTATTATTTAACACAAGCAATGAACCAAAATGCCTTGAATTTTGTTAATGGCTAGAAGGCACAGATTTTGCCCTGCTGCTCTTTAGATAGAGCTCGGCCCGCCTGTCACCACCGTCGGCAGCGCTCTGCAACCAATAATCTGCCAGATTGATATCTGCTTCGACACCATTACCACGCAGATACAGCAATGCCAGATTAAATTGGGCCTTGGCGTAACCGCTTTTTGCCGCACGTTCATACCAGTTCGCTGCTGTGCGACTGTTGACTTTAACACCCCATCCTGTCTCGAACAAAAAGCCAATGTTGTACTGGGCCTCTACCACATTAGCTTCTGCCAATGGTAGCCACGTTTGATAAGCCTTATCGTATACTTTGTTGTCAAAATACCATTTTGCACGTTGCAGAGGCGGCAACGTAATATCGGCGGTTTTTTTCGCTAGAATCGCTTTTGCTGTTATTTCATGCGTCTGTGGGCCTGCTGTGGTTGGTGATACGGATTCAGGCACTGGAGATTTCATTTTGGTCGGCAGCAGCTTTTTTTTCACCAATTCAGGTTTCTTCTTTGCAGGCAAAACAGACCCGCTATGACCAGGTGGAGAATCAGCCCTATTGGTATGTATAGTCGGAGAGGTTTTTGCAATTTGATTTGCTGCCGATTTACGAGCTGATTTTTTAAGTTTTTTGATCTCGCTCTGAACCGATGCCAGTGAGCGAATCCAGGGATGATTCCCCTGTAAAGCAGCAGGCATTGCCTTTACGACTTGCCTCGCCAGCGCCCGTGTTTTAAAAATACCGTACACCAGCTTGAACCAGTTTTTGCCATTTTTCGTGGTCTCAAATACGCCGATCGTGCGATCCCAACGATAGCGTCGATAAAAAGCCAATACCTTTGGACTGGAACGATCAGCCAGTAATTGAACCGTATAGTATTTGGGTCTTTGCTGTCCTAGCCAGGCGGCATTTTTTACTCCCGGAATAATTTCGGCTTGTTTGACTGACATTTTACCGACTACAGGTCTGGCTTTATGTTGTTTTCTCGAGACGACCGACTTTGATTTTTTTTTGCCTACTCTGATCGGAATAGTTTGTGACTTTATTTTTTTCGGTGCAGTGCTGACATTGTTCGCTGATACCGCAGATTTTTTTCGTTTTCGGGTCACTGTACCTTTTTTCGCCGGCGAAGATGTTCCTTTGCTTTTTGCAACCACAGATTTGCTTGCTGCCAACCCGGCAATGGGCTGTGCATCAACAACAGATGTTCTGGCAGGCTTGATGCTCATGGAATTGAGCATTTTAATGGCGTAGGGATCAGATTGGCTGGCTGCCTGCTGAAACCAGAAAATTGCCTGCTTGCGATCTTTCGTGACCCCATTGCCAGACAGGTACAAATACCCAAGATTGTACTGGGCCTTGATATGATGATGCGTGGCCGCAGTAGTCCACCAATGGACGGCCTTTTTGGTATCGACTCTGACCCCTGTACCACTGAAATAGGCTTCGCCGAGATTAAACTGGGCCGGGGTATAACCCGCAGTTGCAGAGCGTTGATACCATTTCGCAGCCATTGCCGGGTCTTTTTTGACACCCAGGCCCTGAGCGTACAGCACACCCAGATTAAACTGGGCGGGTGCATCACCAGATTGTGCCAGTGGTTGCCATAAACCGAAGGCCGCAGTGTAATCTCCTTTCAAATAGGCTTTAACACCGGTCTGAAAACCCGGTTCAGTAGCTGCACGGGCATTACTGATCCCATTGAGCAGAAAAAGACCTATCAGACCAGCAATAAAGCAGCAAAAGAATCTGCCATTCCTGAAATAAATTGTATTGCTACAGGTTATAGCCACGCTCCTCATGAAATACAATATCCAGACCTTCCGTTTCCTCTTCCTCATCAACCCGCAAACCGACAACCAGGTCAACAAGCTTGAGCAGGATCACCGTAACCAGACCACTCCATAATGCTGTAATCACGATCGCCAGAGCCTGTACCTGTACCTGACGACCGATGGTCATCCCATCGACCAGCCCGCTACCACCGAACTGATTCGCCACCAGAATGCCTGTCAACAATGAACCCAATATTCCACCGACACCATGCACGGAGAATACATCAAGAGAATCATCTATATGCAGATGATTTTTAATATATTGTGTTGCCCAAAAACAACACCAGCCTGCCACACCACCAATACCGACGGCTGCCGCAGGGCCAACAAAACCAGCTGCCGCAGTGATCGTTCCAAGACCGGCCACCATGCCGGTAGCAGTCCCCAAAACACTGGGCTTTCCAAACTTCACCCACTCAATCGACATCCACACCAGTGCACCACTGGACGCGGCCAAATGGGTCGTTAATAAAGCCATGGCAGCACTGCCATTTGCGGCTAACGCACTTCCTGCGTTAAAACCAAACCAGCCAACCCACAACATCGCGGCTCCGGTATAAGCCAGTACCAGGCTGTGTGGTGGCATTGGCTTTTGAGGGAATCCACGACGACGGCCAATCACCAGCGCGGCAACCAGAGCGGCAGTACCGGCATTGACATGAACCACTATGCCACCGGCAAAGTCCAGTGTACCCAGTTGCATCAACCATCCATTCCCCCACACCCAATGTGCTACCGGGATATAGGACAATACCAGCCAACCCATGCTAAACAGCAACATGGCAGAAAAACGCATACGCTCAGCAAAAGCGCCGACGATCAGGGCCGGGGTAATTGCCGCAAAAGTGAGCTGAAACATGACAAAAACTGCTTCAGGTAATGTACCGTGTTGACTTTTTGCGGTCAGCCCGAGGAGAAAAAAACGGCTAAAGCCGCCGAGGAATGCCTGATGTGAGCCACCATCGGTAAACACCAGTGAATAGCCTCCGATAAACCAGACGATGGAGGCCGCACAGGTGATGACAAAACAGTGCATCAACAAAGACAGGACATTCCTGACCCGTACCAGACCACCATAAAATAGTGCCAGAGCTGGAATAGCCATCAACAGCACCAATGCCGTTGATGTCAGAACCCATGCAGTATCACCGCTGTCGAGGTTAGCCGCGTAGGATGATGTTGGCCAAATACTTGTTATTAAAAGTCCGGGAATGAACTGCCTGCGTATACCTGCAAACTTAATGAGCACCCGGACGACAGTCATCAAAGGGCATCCTCATCGGTCTCACCGGTTCGGATCCGTAACACCTGGTCGATATTTTGAACAAATATCTTGCCATCACCAATTTTTCCGGTATGTGCAGCACTGGTGATCGCTTCCAGCACCTGATCGAGTAAATCCTCACGTACACCAATTTCAATTTTGATCTTGGGCACGAAATCAACCACATACTCGGCCCCACGATATAACTCGGTATGGCCTTTTTGCCGACCAAAGCCCTTGACTTCGGTCACTGTCATGCCACGAATACCTACATCAGAAAGAGCATCCCTGACATCATCAAGCTTGAATGGCTTGAGTATTGCTGTTACAAGTTTCATTGGACTCTCCAGGTAAGTAATTGCCGGGTAAGTAATTGCCGGGCAAGTAATTGAATATGTTTCTTGTCAAACATCAAAGAGAGTAGTTTTTTATTCAGGTCTGACCATCTTGAATTATCCAGATTTTTTCTTTTTTCCAGTTGGTAATGCAGCATTCAATAACTCCTCGATCGCCTTGAAACCACCTCTTGTCGCAGTCGATGTCGCAGTACGACCCGTTTTATCTTTTAACGCCGGATCAGCCCCCTGTGACAACAACAACCTGACCATCTCTGAACGACCGTTTGTAGCCGCCAGGATCAGGGGAGTGATCTGTCTGCTATCGACGACATTAACCTCAGCACCGGCCGCCAACAGCAGACGTGCAGTCCTTAGATTGCCAAAAAATGCCGCTATATGCAATGCCGTACGACCCTTGGCATTCGCTTCATCCGGATCTCGTCCATTCCCTAACAACGCCTGTAATGCCTTCAAGTCCCCTTTCAGAGCCGCTCCAATTACCGCCAATCCGGCACCGGTAACTGCTTTTGTTGGCGTTGTTGCTGCCGCTGCAGGTGTCACAGATGTTGTAGTCTGGGCATAAGTCTGTCCAGACATGGCCTGCAAACCAACTGCTGTCATCACGGCAACAAAAAGCAGCCGGACATGATTGGTGCTAACCCTGGTCATTATTGGTCTAAGCTCATTATTCTAATCCAGACGAAAAAAACATTCTCGATAATAACGCAACTCCTCGATAGATTCTCTAATATCATCAAGTGCCTGGTGAGTGTTTTTCTTGTGAAATCCATCTGTCAAACTAGGCCGCCAACGCACCACCAGTTCCTTGATACTACTCACATCAAGATTTCGGTAATGCAGATAGGCTTCGAGTCGCGGCATATTCCGATGTAAAAAACGGCGATCCTGACAAATTGAATTACCACATAATGGTGAGCGTTTTTTAGGTATATACTGACGTATGAATTCCAGAGTGACCTCTTCTGCCTCGGTCTCGGTATAACCAGACGTACGGACCCGCTCCACCAAACCAGAAGCGGTATGGGTCCGGGTATTCCACTCATCCATGGCTTCAAGCACAGCATCTTCCTGATAGACTGCCAGAACCGGCCCTTCACTGACAATATTCAGATCAGCATCAGTAATGATGGTCGCCATTTCAATAATCCGGTCTTTATCCGGATCAAGACCGGTCATTTCCAGATCAATCCATACCAGTGCATGACGATCTTTAGCCATTCAATTCCCCTTAACATATGGAACAACCCACGCCAACACGATGTGAACTTTTCAATACTTCCTGTGCCCCAGAAAGAATGGTCACTGTAAAAGTATTTCTTGGTCCTCTCTACTCCATGTCTAAGCGGTCACTCCGGTTGTGAAACTTGTGTGTGATAACATAAATAACAGTCATAAGCCCCCTTGCCAGGGGATTAGCTGCCAGTTTTCTCTTTCGCTGGCCATTCAACCAACTGACTCAAAACAGCCGACAAATCCTGTATTTCATGATCCTGGCGAGAGGAACTGACAAACAGTATACCTTTGTGCAGTACTATTGTACGATGTTATCGAAGATTTAACATCAGGATGCTGGCCTAGGAGGCTGTCCGAGAACAGAGAGCCTACTGCGGAAAAGCGAACTTTGGTCCATTTTTCCGCTAATTTTCGTTAAATAGAACGACTATTCGCCTCAAATGATCGAAAAAATGGCCTCAAATCCGCTTTCCCTCGCTACGACTCCTGTTCTCGGACAGCCTCCTAGAACAAGAGACAACCGGTTTGTTGCTCCTGCAAAACCGGCACTTCCGCCATCCATGGCGGTCGTAACGAGGGAAAGCGGATT
>CAZTLH010000211.1:0-5400 GCA_964614335.1 uncultured Gammaproteobacteria bacterium | reverse complement strand
GTTTTGCCAATAGCGTCCACCATACCCCTTCCGGCACGAATTCACAGGCATCCAGCTGCGGCCAACCTAGTTCACGTAATGCTGCAGTTCTCAGAAATCCCCATTTTTCTCCCTGCAGGTGATAACGATATTTGATCTCGATCGCATCCGAATCGAGAATATCCGACGGAAACCGTTGGCCGACCAATTGACCGTGTTGATCCTGACTCAGACCGGTGACACCGATATAAGCTGCGCGCTGATCGGCTGGAATCCTGTTCCAGTAAGCAACAAACTTCTCGAGTGCATCTGCAACACAGGCATCATCAGAATCGAGCACCAAAAACCACTGACCGCTGGCGGCAACAACCGCGGTCATCACGGCCGCCGGTTTGCCAGCATGTTGATTTTTGATTAGACGGATCGGAAAGGGTGCACTACGAATCCAGCCCTCGATCAGTTTGCAGGTTTCATCAGTCGAGCCATCATCGACAATCAACCATTCAAAATCCGTAAAGGTTTGGACAGATAAAGAATCATAGACCCGCTGCAGGGTGTGTTGCCGATTATACGTTGGCGTATGAACCGTGAACTGGCAACCCTTTTGCTCCCGGGAAGGTTCAAGCATAGCGGTCAAATACGGCTTGCCATTGTTTGCCGACACACTGCCAGTCAAACTTGCTCATACTACAGCGCCCCTGCTCGGCCAGTTGCATTCTACGCTGTGGGTTTTCCAGTAATTCGGTCATAGTCCGGGCCAAAGATTTTTCATCCTTGCCATACACAATCAAGCCATTTTCACCATCACGGATAATGTCCTCGACACCCGGATGATAATAAACTGCAATCGAGGCCACGGCCGCCGCCATAGCCTCGCAAAGAGCCATCGGAAACCCCTCATATTCTGAACATAAAACAAATATTCCACTGTGACAAAGATAATGATCGGGATGATCTACCCGACCTGGCAGCTGGATAAAAGCATCCAATTGCAGCGAATGCACCAACTGCTGTAGTTGCGTCAGCTCACTACCATCACCCAGAATCACCAATTCCCAGTCAGGATAAGATGGATGCAAACTGGCAAAAGCACGTATCAAACGATCGAAACGTTTGACTTTCTCGAGACGGCCGATCGCGATGATTCTTTTCCCGGGGTCGGGCTCGAGTTTGTTTTTTTTGACTGCATTCGGGATGACACAAATCTTACGCTGGACTGCAGCAGAAAAATAACTGACTGCATAGGAATTGAGTACCACCACCCGGTCCGCCCAACGAAAGACCCAATAACGCAGGTACCGCCAAAAACGTCCGGGGGGATCACAAAATGGATCGCTATGCTCGCAGGCAATCACCGGGATAGACTTGCCAACCAAAGCGAGAATACAGAGCACACTGGTTTCTGTCATAAAGCTGAGCACCATATCCGGTCCGGTTTGAGTAATCTCCCTTCTCAATACCTGCAAACGGCGCCAGTTTTCAATTACAGCATCGGTCCAACGCCTCGATTTCCCCAGTAAAGCCAACGGATACACAACAATCCTCGGATTCAGCTGATAGGCCGTATCGATATTACCGCTTAGCAGCAATAAAGAAATTTCGTAGCCGTCACGAATCCAGTAGTCAGACAATACCGACAACACTCTTTCGGCCCCGCCAGCACCCAGAGAGGAGATAACCAGGGTCAGCTTTCTGTCCTTTGTCTTCACTGCCGGTCCCAAATTCGGGTCAACCTGCGCAAACCAGACGGCCCCAAATACGTGGCCAAACCAATGGCCCACAATTTGGGACTCATGGGATGTAATCTGAGCAGCGCCGCCACAGCGGCCCGGGCCTCAAGGCTTTCACTCTGACGACATTTCATAGACAATAGATGCTGGTAGTACTTGATCTCACCTTCGTCATCGTGCTCGGGCTCTGAGCCAAAATCCGGCCCAAGTTGTGACAGCAAGCTATCGACAGTCTTGCCCCGTTGTAATGCATCCATGCCCGTATCTAGCCGCTGTTGATACAAGAGCCGTGCCAGTTCGGCATAAGCACGCTGTCGATGACCGTGCCTGACCGATACCATCTCGATGGTATGCCGACTAAAGTAAAGGGATTCGGGGAGGTTGTCCATGCCATGGTGCTCACCAAGCCGCAACGCCAGATCATAATCCTGAGCATACCGAAAAGCCTGGCGGTAACCACCGACCGCATCCAGGGCTGATTTTCGTAACAGCATGGAGCCATGGACAAACGGGTTTGAAATCGTCATTTCGTTGGCCATGGCTTCCTCACCTACCGGCAACTGATTCCTGCGCAGCTCTTTGCCGGAGTCATCGATCTGAATGGCCCAGGTTCCTAACAACGCCAGATCAGGTCGTCGTTGCATGTCAGCAATTTGTCTGGAAAAACGATCAGGATGACAACGATCATCGGCATCCATACGGGCCATAAACCGGCCCTGCATCAACGCCAGCCCCTGGTTTAACGAACAGGTCAAACCGTGATTGGACTGGTTGACGACCTTGATCCTAGGGTCAGTGTAATGACGTAGAATTTGCCCTGTAGCATCGCTTGAGCCATCATTGACAATGATGAACTCAAAATCTTTAAATGATTGTGCGAGGACACTTTCAATCGCCTCTCGCAAGTGCCGCTGACCATTAAACACACTCATGACCACACTGATTTCCGGTCGGGATGCGCCTTGCAATTCGTTGTTCACGACTACAGTTGCTGGTCAGTAGACCGGGAGCGGCTCATTAACCATTCGACATACAGTAGATCTTCATGCGTATCAATGTCCTGTGACTCATTAACCGACATTGTAAATGGCAACACACTCTCACCATAAAGTGAATGCTTTTGCATGGCGGTTTCATAGCGTGTCACCAAGATCGCCGGACCGTTACGGGCATAGCGCGTCGGTTTATCCTGGCGTCGTAAGGGATGAGAGGCGCTGGCTATAGCCGGGACCAGCCGACCATCGACAATCTCCAGCTGTGACTCCAGGGAGAATTGATGCGGCACTTTCATGACACTGACCAGGGAATCCGCTGTCGATGAAGTGGCTTTATCCAGGGCCAGGCGAATCGAAATCGACAAACGTAATGGCGATGTGGGCTGCAAATAGACAATCCAGTCCGGTCGCCAAGACTCATTCGCCAACAGGGTTGTCAGAGCATGCTGTATCACTTCCAAAGCACCACTGTGATCCCGTGCCATGGCCGCAGGTCGCATAAAGGGCACCTCGGCACCATAGTGAACAGACAGTTTGGCAATTTCCTTGTCATCGGTCGAAACCACCAACCGATCGAGTATCGAACTGGCTAGCGCAGCCTCGATCGTATAAGCAATCAAAGGCTTGCCGGCAAGGAGGACCTTGTTTTTACCCGGTATGCCTTTGGATCCACCACGTGCCGGAATCAGCCCCAGGACGCGAAGCTTTGAAGATTTCATACCGCCTGATCCGTATCATCGAGAATCGCTTTCACCGTCCACTCGGATGAATGTCCATCGAACGGTCCAAGTTGCCATGCTCTCAATTGTTCACGACCTGCCGCATCCTGGTCCGGATTCTCAAGATATTGTTCGATCGCATGACAAAGCGCCTCCATCGAATGGACGAGTTGCACACCACCCGAGGCGATGACCGGTTGGTAGTGATCCATTTCATACATCCAGTCTACAGCGAAATTCTGATCCGATGCTTCATCGACGGCAAAACCAATATTGATGACCGGCTTATCGAGTGCTACAGCATCCAGTGTGATCGTACCCTGGGTGGAAATGACAACATCGGAATACTTCAGCAGATTTGCTAACCAATCCACATGTCCCAGTTCCGCAGGCATCAGATGGACATTGGGTAATGCATCGATCGCACTGAAACGATCCTGCCATTGTCCATCTGCTGGATGGGGACGCACGAGAAGACAACGATCTTTACCAAATCGGCCGCTTTGCACCACTGCGGCCAACGCGGCAAGCAGATCAGGTTCATGCCCCCCCAAACGTGGCGAATTGGCCGCAAACAGCAGCAATCTTGTTGCAGAACTGACCCCGATTTTATGTCGAAACTGCAGCTGCGATAGAAACGTTGCTGGCACATGATAGGCGTCGAGATGTGGCCAACCTGTTACCGTGATCGCCGTGGGCGCAATGGCATGGTAACGCTCCAGCTCATTTTTCATCAGCAGACTGTTGACACAAAAACGGGAAATACCCGGGCAGAGTGGCCCCTTGGTCGTAGGTCGATCCCAGCTGCCCAATACACCGATGGTCTGGATGTCATAGTTGCGTGCACACAACGAATATTCAACATTCAAAGCAGATTGCACATGCCAAAGTACCAGTCTGTCGACCGGTGTAGAAGCAAAGAACCGCGAAATAGACGGATGTGGCAAATAAAGAGAAGCATAGCAAATACGATAGAATAGTTTATACAGCCACCGGTTGCGAGCTAAATAACGAGACCAGCGTGTCGCCACATAATTTCCCGCCAATGCTTCACGCGCCCACCGTACCCGCGGGAGCTGTTTTTTTATTTGGTGACTACGAAATCCGTGAATCTCATTAAAGCGATAGGCTAGTGCAGGATAATCCCAGCCACATACACTGCGGACTCGAATGAGTAGCGAGCGAAAAAAACGTCTGAAAAATGTGCTATCAGCATTCATTTCCGGGTTAAAAGCCGAACGCCACTCGACATAATCTGGCAGGCCGGTGACCGCATCCTCTTGCGGGCCCAACAGCAATATTCTTTTTACCCCACTGTCATGTAAAAGCGGCATAATCCTGCTCTCACTTACCATCCGGTATGCCATCGAGTTTGGAGCCAGGATCGCGACGGTATTGTGCGTCGTCGAGGTACTCATCGTTTTAGATTTTCTACTGGTTCCTAGTAAACAATGGTTTTTTGAATGGACCATTTGCAGGTTGCGAGAATATCGGCAATTCTTGCCCAGGCATGGCCATCCCCATAGATCGCTTCTCTGGCATATTTGCCATGTTTTAGCTGATTTTGAATGGCCGCCAAAACCTGCTCTTTGCCGCCATCGACATCCAGGACATTGGCACCGCGTTGCCGACGGTGTTGCCGACTGCCGATATTTACCGAAGGTGTGCCGATAAATGCGCCTTCACGAATCCCGCTACTAGAATTCCCAACCAGACAAGCAGTGGTATCCATTAAATGAATATAAACTTCTATGGGTAAATTCTTGTAAAAATGAAATGGCAGATAATCATGAGACTCCCTGAATTTACGAATACCGCGTGCGATATCCTCTGAACCCGCATCTGAATTCGGCCACAGCACAATGGCCGGCAATCCGGTAGAGAGTATGGCTTCGAGTGAATCCGTTATCGCCCGCTCACCAGAACCATATTCCGTGGTAACCGGATGCTGTGACAATAAAATATAAGGCTGCTCCG
>CAZTLH010000210.1:0-5434 GCA_964614335.1 uncultured Gammaproteobacteria bacterium | reverse complement strand
TTTTGCAGGAGCAACAAACCGGTCGACTCCTGTTCTCGGACAGCCTCCTAGCGAATCGGTTACAGTGAATTGTGATATAACAGCATCCATCAACTGAATATTACTGGTTTTCACATATTGGTTGCTATCTTGCCAGTAAAGGCGAATGATCGAAACATCGGTTATTACTTTCGAAGTCAGTGATTTGAGCGATAAATCCTGACAGTAGAATACTGATATACTTGCTAAAATTCGATCTGTGATCGATACTTGAGTTGAATCATGAAATGTTTACGAGAAAAGGCGAGAACATTGTTGAATTTACACGCTTTCAATTTTAAGTTTGGGCACTCAAAATCCCTGAATTATGCTGCATCGATGCCTGTTTTGAAACGGTATTTTAATGCTTCAGTAATACTGTTGTGCCTGCTTTTAGTGCCATTCGAGACCGAGGCGCTTGGTCTGGGGAAACTGGAAGTTCGGTCGCACCTTGATGAACCGTTTCGCGCCGAAGTTGAATTGCAATCATTACACGATCAACCACTGCAGACAATCAAGGTACAACTGGCCTCCAGGGGTGATTTTAATAATGCAGATATCGATCGAACCGCACAACTTTCGAGTTTGCGGTTTGTTGTCCGACAAATGCCCAGTGGTAAACCGGTCATACAGATCACCACACTAAATGGTGTCAGCGAGCCTTACCTGCATTTCCTGATCAGTGTAAATTGGTCCGGTGGGCGCATTTTACGTGAATATACAGCTTTGCTCGATCCGCCAACCTATGCAGCCACAGCGCCTCCGACGGTTCTGGAGCCAGCAAAAAACAGCGAACAATCTCAACAGCCTGCAGTAGAAATCAGCCCGATTGCAGCAGAGTCATCATCGCTCAGTGAAGTAAAAAATCAAGTAGTTACTACACCAACTTCGATGACAGCCACCACAGTGCCAGTTGCTGAATCAGCACACCAGGTCAAAAAGGGGGAAACTGCCTGGCAGATCGTACAGTCCATACAACAATCTGCAGATGTCAATGTCTACCAGTTGTTGCAGACACTTCGACAGACTAATCCTGAGGCTTTTATCAATAATAATGTTAATTTACTGAAGGCCGGATCACACTTGAAACTGCCGAACCTGGATCAGGCTCGCGCTGTCAGCAAGCAAGAAGCAAGCCGACAATATCGCTTGCAACTGGATTTGTGGAAAGCCTATCAGGATTATGTCAGCAATCAACCTGCAGCCAGGGATACCCTCGCTGCAAATGAAAAACCGAAGATTGCAGAACCATTGCAAGGTAGGGTTAACAACAATTCTGCCGGGCAGGCAAGATCTACTGCCACTGTAGGGCAATTGCCACTTGCCGCAAAAAAACCGGCGTCTGCTGCCGCCAAGGATGAAAAAACTGTAGCCGAAAAACAATCCGGTAAAGCTTCCGTTAGCCCGGTGATTTCCGGCAGTGAAAAATCCAGGGCGCAGAACCAAGACGCAAATTCTTCGAAAGATCTACTCAAAATTGTCCAAACCACGGTGAGTAAAAGTGTCAGTACTGCGAGCAGAAAGGGTGGTAATGATGCTGTCCCCGGGTCGAAACTTGCGAGCACTGTAAATGATACTTCCAATACTATCGATCAGCTACGCTCCAGAATCACTGGCATGGAAGAAAATTTGTTGTCCAGAGATCTGGAAAACAAAGATCTTCGTGAACGTGTGGCACTATTGGAACAACAGGTTCAAAATGCCAAACGGTTGATTGAAATTCGCAATCAGCAGCTGGCAAAGGTTCAGGGCAAGCAATCATCTGCCTCCAGTTCCAATGCGGAACTAGTGTTGCAAAACGAAGATGTGAAGGTAACGTCTCCAGTATTGCAGCAGAAAACAATCCCGTCTGATACCTCAATGCCTGCTTCTTCTTCGACTTCAATAGCCGAAGTCGGACCAAATGATACCGCTCAAACCACAAAGATCGGCCAGGCTACAGCGGGAAGCAGTCTGCAACCGGTAACAAAACCGGTGAAGCCAGCAATCAAGCTCCAGGTCAAAAAAGCCCAACCGCCTGTCCCGCCTGCAGATCCCTGGTGGCAGCAGATCTATGAGTCGGTCACGGGTAATCAGAGCTCCCTGTTTGGAATCGGTGGTGGTGTCGTTCTCCTCGGTGGTGCATTGCTGGCATTTCTCCGTCGCCGACGCGTTGCCGGCGGTGAGGAAGATGATGAAGGTAGTCACCAGATCTTTACCGGTTCCGGTAAAGATGCTGTCACTGAATCTGGGGGTGGTGATTCTGATAGTTCATTCCTGAGTGATTTTGGACTCTCCGGTATGGGGATGATGCAGGCTGCTGAAGTAGACCCGTTGGCAGAAGCCGAAGTGTATATGGCCTACGGTCGAGATGAACAGGCTGAAGAGGTATTGCGTGAGGCCATAACTCGTGATCCGTCCCGTAGCGAAATCAAACTCAAATTGCTGGATATTTATGAGCAGCGTAGCGATGTAAAAAGTTTTGAAGCTCTGGCTCAGGAGTTGTCACCACTGCATAGCGGCTATGATCAGAATGTTTGGTCAAAAGTTGTCGAAATGGGACAACGTCTAGACCCTGATAATCAACTGTTCAAAATCCCAACAGTACCACAGCATCAAGCTGCTGTTGATTCGAATTCCTCAATAGTCGAAGCCAGTCTAACTGCTGTTAAACATGATTCCGCAGGCTTGGGGAATGACGGGGTAGATAATCCGTTCGCTGAGCTCGATCCCGAATTGGGTGCTGTAGAATTTGAAGCACCGAATACGGATAAACTATCATCATTGCTGAATTCGACCGATGAGGATATGTCTACAGAGGGGATTACTCCGCCAAAATTTGATCTGCCTGATCTGGATCTTGAACCAAAGGATTCCGGCTCTTCCGTGGTAGACACCGGCGTGGCAGTAGCCACAGCGGGAGCAGGGCTGGCAGCCTCACTCACAGTTAAGGAGGACACGGCGTTTGATCAGAAAGAATCCATGCAGGATGCCTCTGACGATCTGTCATCAATAGATTTGTCAGATTTTGATCTGCGCCCTGATGATCAGATATTGGATGCTGACAGCGTCGATCTGGAATTGCCGTCAACAACAGATGATACGCTGGATTTTGAACTATCGGATCTGGAGCTTGGTATGGAGGATTCCGATTCGCCTCTACCGTCCGATGAGCTCGTGCTTGATGCTGCTTCCCTGGAAGCAGAACAGAAAGCCGCTGGAGATGACGAACTTAATTTGCTGGATTTTGATTTAACGGATCCTGTAGAAGATATCAACAAAGATTTCGGATTTACCTCGCCGGGTCAACAGGAACCGTCATCGATCGATACGGATGGTGCAAAAGACGACAAAGCTCTTTTTTCCGGGTCAAACCCTCTGGATGAAGCCCCGGAACATGCGGCGGTTGTTGATTTTGATGCAACAGCTGAGCCGCAGTCGGAGTCTGTGACTGATGAAGATCTCAGTGTTGATCTTTCAGATATTGATGAATATACCGATTATGATCAGGCAACAATGGCAGATGTTGATCGCGGTTCTGAAGAGCTTGCACAGCGGACAACTGGTGGCATAAACACTGACGAAGACACGAGCCTTAATTCGCCTGTCTTTGATGCTTTGGGTGATGACCCGGATATTAAGGCAGATGTCAGTACTGTGATCACAGATAATGAACAGACTGAATCAGCCGGAATAACAGGTTTCCATGAGGACAACTTTGATTTATCAGAGTCTGACCTGTCAAGTGAAGATAAACATCTGGATGCTAGTGATTCAGACCTGACAGACGAATCGGAAAGAAATGCACTGGATGATTCATTGCCTGTCGAAGAGCCCAGCCAGGGTAATTCTTCTATTGGCCATCTGGATGATGCAGAAAATACGATCTCTGAAATCCCACACCCGGAGCTCGAATCTTTGTCATTGACACAGGGCAATGAGGCTGAATTTGATACTGAAGACCGTGGTATTGCTGAAATCGTCCTGCCGACAGAAGATGATCATGGAACTTCGAATGTGCTGAAGGATCCTGTTGACGCTACAGATGCACATGTTAGCAAGACTGATTTTTCGTCTGACACAGACCAGCAACAAGGGTTTCAGGGTCAGGTAAACGCATTCACCGATGACAGTGACAGTATCAGTAATGCATCATTATCAGAATCGCAGGACATTGCTGGCTCTACTGCCAGCCAAGGCGCTGCAGATCAGGATAACAATCCGGATACCGGGATTCTCAATACTACTGCTTTGCCTGACCAGCTTTCTGCTGCTTTGAAGTGCGCAGACGATATTGAAAAAACAGAGGCCAATGATGATGGTCTGGATGAACTAGACCAGATGATCGCCCAGGATTTTGACATTAGTGATGAGGATGAACCGGGAGATTGGTCGTTTGACGAGCCGGTCGCTGCCACGACTGACAATCGTTCTGGTGTTGCTGAAGATGAGGCCGCAACCAAGCTTGACCTGGCCCGTGCCTATATCGATATGGGTGATGAAGAAGGTGCGCGGGGCATTTTGAATGAGGTCATTGAAGAAGGAAATTCTGCACAGCGTGCCCAGGCCAAGAGTGTGATCGGAGAACTTGCTAGCTGATTTCAAGCCTTGTGCCAGTAGTCAGGTTTCAGTTAAAATTATCTCCAGAATACGTTGATAAATTCGTGCCAGTTCGGAGGGTGCACTAGCCGGAACGTATTCATCCACCTGGTGGATGCTGGCATTCACAGGACCCAGTTCTATTACTTCTGCTCCGGTGGGTGCGATAAAACGTCCATCCGAAGTACCACCGCTGGTGGATAATTGTGGGAGAAACCCCATACATTCCAAAATAGCGGATTGTGCCGCATTCAATAAAATGCCCTTGCGGGTCAGAAATGGAAGCGCAGAGTGTGTCCATATCAGGTCATAGTTCAAATGGTATTTGTCGAGTATGGATTTGGCGCGTTTCTCAAGTTCATCTGCAGTAACAGCCGTTGAATAACGAAAGTTAAAGCTGGCAGATAATTCGCCGGGGATGACATTGGTGGCACCGGTTCCACTGTGCAAGTTGGAAAACTGCATCGTCGTAGGCGGGAAGGAGGCATCACCTTCATCCCAGGCTGTTTCGATCAATTCCTGCATGGCCGGCGTGAAACAATGAATGGGGTTTTTCGCCGCCAATGGATAGGCGACATGGCCTTGTTTGCCATGAATACGCAATTCGGCGCCCAGCGAACCTCGGCGACCGATCTTGAGTATATCTCCAGTATTTTGATTGCTGCTGGGTTCACCGACAATACAGTAGTCGATTATCTCTTTGCCGGCACCCAACCAGTCCATTACCCGGCAGGTACCGTCTGTAGCAGGCCCCTCCTCATCAGAAGTAATCAAAAACGCGATCGAACCCGTGAAATCAGGATGAGCATGTACAAAGTTTTCCACACCGATGGTGAAG
>CAZTLH010000209.1:0-5461 GCA_964614335.1 uncultured Gammaproteobacteria bacterium | reverse complement strand
AGGTTGTTTTCGCAGCCTCCTGGAGCGATTACTCGAACATATCCCGATAAATACCCTTGCCCCATTCCAGGTACTGGGTAGCCTGTGGCAGGGAACGCTCTTCATTCATCTTGACCCGGTCAAAATTCCAGGCATCGCCGGTTTTTTTATAATAGGCGTTGACGCTGATCGCTTCCTGTGGATAGGCATTCACCATCGAATAGCAGATGGTGTTGGGTGATTCATAAGCCGGATCGGGTTTGCCGGCAGCACGTGCAGCTACCAACTTGGAGACATAATGAGCCTCAGTCTGCGAGGTATTTGCGCTCTTGGAAAATGGCATCGGCCGCACATCACCCGTACAGTAGACCCGTTCGTCACCCATGAAATTGTATTTATGATCATCAATATCGGCCTGGAACTGAGCATCACCCTTGCGCATGAGACCCAGGTTTTCGACCAGACGGGCGGCACGGACATAGGGATAGATCGCACCATCATCGAACTGATAGCTGTCGAAGTCGGTCTTGATTTCTTTCTTGGCCAGATCGATGGATTTGATTTCGACTGTGGTCTTGTATTCCAGAATGCCTTTATATAGCTCATCGAAGGCAGCATGAAAGCCATTTTTCTTGATCGTGACATCCGGATTGGCATCGAGCAGCAATACCTTGCCCTTGATCTTTTCTTTCTTGAAGATGGAAGCGATCAGACAGGCGCGTTCATAAGGTCCAGGCAGACAGCGATAATTTCCCGGTGGCACATTCAGGACGAAGACGCCGCCATCGAAATCTTCAATTTTGCGTTTAATGGTAACGTGCTCGGTCCCCATCATAAAGCCGCCGGGATAATCCCGTTGCATGATCAACTGGTCACCAGGATCATTTACGCCATAACGCGGGTAGTGATAGTCGATACCCGGCGCTACTACCAGAAAATCGTATTTAATATAGCCCTGGTCAGTGATGACGTGGCGACTGGCTCGGTCCAGGCCGATACAGGTGGCACTCAAGAACAGGTAGTCTCCATTTTTTGCAGCATCGAGGAAACTGTGATTGGCCAGATACTCCAGTCCAATGATTTCGGGATACCAGAGGTTGCTGGAAAAACAGGAGGTATACATGGCCCGTTTTTCGACCATGATTACATCCATTTGCGGGTTGTGCTGCTTCATGTATTTGGCCATGGTCAGACCGGAGGTACCACCACCGATCACCACAACCCGGGGCCCGCTGGCCTTGGGCAACGGAACCGCGCCCTGAGTATTGATCATGGCGACATCGGCAGCGGCTGTACCGCTGGCCAGGCCTATTCCGGCGCCAGTCACGGTTGCGGCCGCAGCGGCACCGGATACCTTGATGAAATTACGTCTAGAAAGTTTGTTTTGCATTTTTGCTCCCCTTATGATGATGTTTTCACCGGATTGAGGTACCCCGGCAGCTCCCTGAGGTGCCCCATGTATGCTATTTACTACCTTTCGAAATCTAATCTAATGCCGGATCGTTCCGCTGTCAAGAGCTAAGAGAGGGGGGTCAGGACTTGTTTCGCGCATTATTGTCGCCAGCCTTGAGTATCCGACTGACTGTTGAATGGTGCAATTGTGAAAAATTTGCAATCTCCTGCATTGTACAAATCAAGTCCTGAACCCTGCGTTGAGTAGTTGCAGTGCCAGTAGCAACAGGGCGTAGCTGAATGCTGACAACAGGGTTGATAGCATGACGATGGTTCCGGCGAGCTCGGCATCACCCTTGAGTTCGGTGGCCATGATGTAGTTTGCTGTGGCTGCTGGTGCACCGGCCAGCAGGATGCCGACCGCAAAGTCGAGGCCGCGAACACCGAGCAGGTACAACAGCAACCCTGTCAACAGCGGAATCAGGAGTAGTTTGCAGCAAGAGACCAGGGCTGCCAGCTTCAGATCACCTTGCAGACGGCGGATCGAAAAACTGCCACCGATGGCGAACAGGGCCAGAGGCAGGGCCATGCCGGTGGCAATGTCCAGTGCCCGGCTGAAGAATAATGGCAGTGGCAGATGGTAGACACTCCAGACAATGCCCAGAGCCGAGGCCAGAATTAGCGGGTTTAGCAGAACCTGGGAGAGCAAGTTATTGTTTGGGTGTTGCCGGTCCGGATCTTGCGACAGGGTCAGTACCAGGATGGAGCCCAGATTGTAGACCGGGACCAAAAAGCCCATCAGAATACCGGCACGGGTCAGACCGTCTTCACCATAGGCATTAAAGGCCAGGGCGAGACCTATATAGGCCAGATTGCCACGACAGGCTCCCTGTGCGGTGACACCACGTACCGGGCCGGGCAAGTGGGCGGTGCCGGCGAGCCAGTAAACAGCAATGAAACCGAATATCGTCACCGTGATGTTGGCGGCGACCAGGGCCGGGTTGAAGTTGGCGGAAAAATCAGCACTGCCGATCTTGTAAAATAGCAGCAGCGGCAGGGCAACATAATAGACCAGACGATTGACGCTGGTGATAAATACCATGTCAATCAGACCACCACGACGCAAGCCAAAGCCCAGGGCGATGACCAGAAAGACCGGTAATACGATATTCAGGATGTCTGTGAGCACTGGTTCATTATGCCATCGTGTGTTCTCATTCGCCGTGAACCGGAATCCTGGTTTGCAGCCCACCTTCGAGCAATTCCTTGAGGGCAAAATAGGCCGGCATTTTACGCAGCCGACTCTGGCGGTGGTCGACCAGCCCATAACCGGGGTTGATCAGCTGCCACCAGTAGACCCGCTCGACCCAGCCTGTCTGCCAGGCGATGCGATAATATTGTTGAAGGTAGTCCGCCTGGGTCTGTTCATCAACGGTAGTGCGCGGGTGCCCCGAGTTTGGTGTGTAGGGTCTGGTGTCCAGAAGTGGCCAATTGGTCTCGGTAATCCATAGTCGTGGGGCACTGCGATTGCCGGTGTCGACGATTGTCTTCAGCAGACGTAACTTGTTGTAGAGATCAAACAGACCGTATTGGTGGCCATAGGCGGAGCCACGACGATTGATATAGAGCTGGGCGGCGACGGCATCGAGCTGATAATGATGCTGGTTGTATACGCTGCGAAGTGTGATTAGCGGTTCAAAGTCGATGACCGAAGAGCCTGCCAGTTTGACCCCCGGAAAATCTCGGCTCACCCGGGTGGCACTTTCGAGGAGTTGCAGGTAGTCACCGCTGTGATGGCAACCCCATTTACTGCGATTGATGGCATTGCCAATCTGGAACCATTCGACCACCGGTGACAAGGCGGTGAAGATCGATGACAGTGCCGTCTGCCAGTGCTGCGGGTGGAGCACACTGTCGCGATCCTGGAGAATATTGATTAGCCAGCTGCATTGTGGAAATAACTGCATAAAGTCGCGAAATTCATCCAGACGACCCAGCTGCCATACCGGCACCCGGAGTTGTAACTGGCGTACCCCGAGGTCTTCAACCATGTCCACGAGAGCCGTATTGAAGCGCATATCCGGAGAGATGCTCAAACCGATAAAGGTATCGGCCGATGGCGGCTCAGCAGGGGCCAGCCGAAGATAGCGAATACCCAGTCGGGGCAGCTGCAGCAGTGCGGTAGAAAGAATTTTCAGATATTCAAGGCCGGTTGTGCCATTGAGCCGGGGCTTGTCAAGACGGGCGAGTCTGCGAGGTTGGTTGGACCAGGGATCCCACCACCCGGGATATTCGGCCGGTTCGCCGACCGGTGTGTTGGATGAATCCCGGGCCTTCATCCTGACGGGTTCACAGGTCTGGATCCTGAGGGGGTTGATGCCGAAAACAAAAATCAAAAACCTGATGTCCCAGCCGGGTCCCCCGTTGCTCAAAACGGGTCAGGGGTCGAAAACCGGGTCGTGGTACATAATCACCATTGTTCGACAAATTGTTCCATGCAGGCTGATCGGCCATGACCTCGAGCAGGGATTCGGCATAATCAAGCCAGTCGGTGGCGATATACAACAAGCCGCTATGCCGGGTTCTTGTGGCCAGTTGCTTGAGGAAACAGTTGTTGAGCAGACGGCGTTTGTGATGACGCTTTTTTGGCCAGGGGTCAGGAAAAAAAATACAGATCTGATCCAGCGCATTAACCGGTATCAATTCGCTGAGGAGCTCGTTAACATCCTGGTCGAAGACGGCGATATTGTTGAGCTGATGTTGTCTGGTCCGCAGCAGACAACGACCGAGTCCTGGCTGGTAGACTTCGGCACCGATAAAAAAGCATTCCGGCCGTTGTCTGGCCATGGCCAACAGGGCTTCCCCATTACCAAAGCCGATTTCCAGTACGATCGGGATACCCGCAGCGCTTTGTTGTGCGATCTTTTCCCTGGTGATCCGGTATTCTGGCAATAGCTCCAGCAAGGCTTGTTGCTGGGCCGCAGTAATCCGGCCTTCCCGGCGGACAAATGAGCGAATGGGTCGTTGTGGTGTTGTCTCCACAGTGTCAGGGTGCGGTTGGTTATTCAGCAGCAGGTACCATGGTAGTGATGAAAGGCAGTGTCAGGGATAGATGGGCAATAGTTTGTCATAACCATTGCCGGTTGTCATGGCGGATCAGGCAGGTCTTTGGCATTGAGTACAAAAACCACCTCATTGCCACTTGCCGTTTCCAGCCAGGTGAAGGGCAGATCGGGAAATGTTTGCTCCAGAGCGTCACGGGCGGCGCCGGTTTCTACGATCAGCACACCTTTGGGGTGAAGGTATGATCGGGCTTGCTGCAACATTGGTTGCAATATTTCCAGACCATCATCACCAGCGGCCAGCGCCATGGATGGTTCCTGGCGAAATTCTTTTGGCAGGGCCCCCATTCGTTGTTTGTCAACATAGGGGGGATTGCTGACGATGAGGTCAAATCGTTGTCGTCCGATGGGCGCGAACAGATTTCCATTACCGAGTTGAATACGGTTGCCCAGTTGGTGGCGTTCGATATTGATCTGTGCTACAGCCAGGGCAGCGGTCGAGAGGTCGGTAGCTGTTATCCGGGTGTCGGGAAAATAGTGGGCCAGGGCGATGGCAATACAGCCACTGCCGGTACACAGATCCAGGGCTGTTTTGACCTGTTGCGGGCGAACCCAGGGCGAAAACTGTTCTGGCAGCAATTCGCCGAGATGCGAGCGTGGAATCAGCACCCGTTCATCGACATAAAATTGCAAACCGGCAAACCAGGCGTGTTCGAGGATGTAGGCGAGAGGCCTGCGTTCCCGGATCCGCAGCTTTTGCCATTGTTGCAATAATAGCCATGCCTGGTCAGACACGGCATCATTGCCATGCTGATCGAGATTGCCATAGGCGATGCCGGTAGCACTGGCGACCATCCACAGTGCTTCCTGCCACGGGTCCTCACTACCCTGGCCAAAATGTAGTGGTGATTTTTGTAATGCCTGACAAAGTTGCTCGGCGCAACTTCTGACAGTAACAGTAGGAGTGGTCATCGGCTAGGAGGCTGTCCGAGAACAGGAGTCGACCGGTTTGTTGCTCCTGCAAAACC
>CAZTLH010000208.1:0-5469 GCA_964614335.1 uncultured Gammaproteobacteria bacterium | reverse complement strand
GGTCATTACAGCTACCAACAAATTGCAGATTATTGCGACCTGCATTTTACGACCGTTGGTACGATCATACGAAAAGCTAGAGTGCAAGATAGTTAAAGCATTCTAAAATCTAGACCTGACCCCAGGATAATTTGATTGACGAACGCACTTCTGGAAGGTAGTGTACCGCGGTCGAAAATTACGTACAGATTTCCCATCGAAATATCTCAATCTCAGGGAGTATAAACTCATGCGTGTCGTTCTTATTGGTCCTCCTGGATCCGGCAAAGCTACCCAGGCCCATCAACTGGCCAAACACTATCGTGTTGCCTGTTTGCTATCCGGCCAGATACTCAGTGAATCGGATGACCCAAACGTCCTTGAAGCCATGCGTAGCGGCCTGCCAGTTGCAGATGAAGTGGTTGTCAATCTTCTGGATCAGCGTCTGAAGCTCAGAGATACCAATTCCGGTTTTATCATGGCTGGTTTTCCACACGGTATCGGTCAGGCTCAGGAACTGGACAGTCGCCTGGCCTGGGTAAATCGCATGGTCGAGGTTGTGCTGCATTTCGACCTCGATCTCGATGTTGCGAGACAACGACTGCAAGGCCGTCTAGTCTGCGACCATTGCGGCACGGTCTATCATGTCGATACCGCACCACCAAGCAGTGCCGACATCTGCGATCAATGTGGCAACACACTGCAGCATCGCCGCAACGACACGGAGGAATCTATCAACAAGCGTTTTGAAGGCTATCGCAAAAACACAGCCCGTCTGGTCGATTACTACAGCGCACAGCAAAAACTCCGCACCATTGACCCAACCCGACCGGCGGAGCAAATTTTCAAACAGCTGTGCGATGTGCTTGATGAAGAACTCAACCCACTGTCTATGGCGGTTTCCCCCAGAGCCGAAAGCAACATAGGGAATCACAATGAATCAGCAAACCGTATCTCGTAGCTTCCCCCTGACCCGCCCACGGCGGATGCGTCGTGACAATTTCAGCCGCCGGATGATGGCTGAAAATGTCCTCAGCAGTGCTGACCTCATCCAGCCATTATTTGTCTGTGAAGGAACGAACCATAGCGAAGCTGTGGGCTCTATGCCGGGTATACATCGTCTGAGTATCGACCTGTTGGTGGAAAAATGTACAAACCTGGCGGCGCTGGGTATACCGGCTGTCGCGCTGTTCCCGGTGGTTGCGACGGAAAAAAAATCGCTGGCAGCTGAAGAAGCCTGGAATCCGGAAGGTCTGGTACAACGTGCGGTGCGTGCCGTCACCAGTCAAGTTCCCGATCTGGGTATAATGACCGATGTCGCGCTGGATCCCTTCACCAGCCACGGCCAGGATGGCCTGATCGATGACAGTGGTTATGTCGTCAATGAACTGACGGTAGCGGCACTGGTCAAGCAGGCGCTATCCCATGCCGAAGCGGGGGCCCAGATTGTTGCCCCGTCAGACATGATGGATGGCCGTATCGGCAGTGTCCGCAAGGCTCTCGAGGCCGCCGGCCATGTCAATACTCGGATCATGGCCTATTCCGCAAAATATGCTTCTTCATTTTATGGCCCATTTCGGGATGCCGTCGGTTCGTCCGGCAATCTCGGTGGTGGGAATAAACATACCTACCAGATGGATCCGGCCAACAGCGACGAGGCATTGCATGAAGTGGCCCTTGATTTGCAGGAGGGTGCCGACATGGTGATGGTCAAACCCGGCATGCCGTATCTGGATATTGTACAAAGAGTCAAAAGCAGCTTGCAGGTACCCACCTTCGTTTATCAGGTCAGTGGTGAATATGCCATGCTGAAGGCTGCCTCCCAAAATGGCTGGCTGGATGAAAAAGCCGTCGTCCTTGAAGCCTTGCTTGGCTGTAAACGTGCCGGAGCCGATGGAACATTGAGTTACTATAGCGAACAAGTTGCCATCTGGCTTGCCGATCGCGTATAAACAACAACCTGCACAACCACCCAAGGCAAAGCCACAGGATTGATTATGAGTTATCGTGTCACCAATCATCGCACTGGAACACAATTCACTGTAAATGATGGTGAATCCGTACTCGATGCCGCATTACGTCTCGGAATTCTATTCCCCTATGGCTGTCGCAGCGGTGTTTGTGGCAGTTGCAAAACCATGTTGACTGCAGGCACAGTCCGCTATGGTGACAAGAATGAGCTTCCTGTAGCCATTACCGAACAGGAACAGGCAGCCGGTATGGTGCTGTTATGCCAGGCCGAGCCCTGTAGTGACCTGACGCTGGATGCTGCTGAAATCGGTGCCGCCGCCGCTTCGCTGAAGATTCATACCCTGCCGTCACGTGTTGCCAGCCTGACCTTGCTGGCTGATGATGTCATGAAAATCCGCTTGCAACTACCCAAAGAGAAGACATTCGACTTTCTGCCGGGGCAATATATCGATGTACTGCTCGGCAATGGCGGACGTCGCAGTTTTTCAATCGCCAACGCGCCTTCAGCTGACAACCAACTGGAGCTGCATATCCGTTTTGTGGCTGGTGGTGATTTTACCGAACACGTTTTCACACAAATGAAAGTCAAGGATATTGTCCGCATTCAGGGGCCACTGGGTACATTTTTTATGCGCCAGGACAGCGATCGTCCGGTGCTGATGCTGGCTGGTGGAACCGGTCTGGCTCCCGCCAAAGCCATTCTTGAGCAACAGTTACAAAACAAGACCCGCACTTCAATTCATCTGTTTTGGGGGGTTCGTGATAAACCGGATCTTTATGCCGACACCCTGTTGCGCTCCTGGAGCGATAAACTGGAGAATTTCCAGTACACACCGGTACTTTCGGAGGCATCTGACAGCGACTGGGATGGCGCCTGTGGCTGGGTTCACGAAGCACTGTTGCACCACTACCCGGATTTATCAGCGTTTGACCTCTACGCCGCCGGCCCGCCCCCGATGATCGCGGCGGCACGTGGTGCTTTTGCTGAACGCGGTCTGGACAGCGGTCGTTTCTATTATGACTCTTTCGAATTCAACGCCGCCGTGCCTGCTGCCGGGGATTCCGCGGACACCGAAGAATCCGCCAGCAACTGAACGGCGATGGGCCGGCTTTGCGCCAGTCCCTTGCGAAAACACTCACTGGCCTTGCCCGACTCACCGAGCTGCTCATATAAATCGCCGAGTTCAAGATAAGCGGAGTGATCGGCGCCTTCTGCAATGGCAGACTCCAGATAGCCGCGCGCTTTACCCCATAATTTGTCCCGCAGGCACAGTTGAGCGGTCGCCTGCAACAACGCCGGGTTATGTGGATGATTATTCAACAAGCCTTCAAGGAAGCCAATCTGCTGGGTAGTATCGCCGTTTAACCGGCCATAAACTTCCAGCAATTTATCATCAGGTTGTCGCTTCAGTGTTTTGCGCAGTAGTGCAGAAATCACATCCCCGGCATTGACTTGCTGCAAACGTTCCGCATACAAGGCCAGTAGTGCAGCTTGTTGTTGACAAGATTTGTCGAACGTATTCCACAGCGCGATCAGGCTTTCGCGGTCTGCAGTTGCTGCTGTCAACAGGGCTTCACACGCCTGCAATTTCATCGTTTCCAGATTTTCCGGTGGCAACACCTTGAGTTTTTTGGCCGTAGCAATCAAATCCAGCAACACCCGCCAGTCGCCAAGTGACTGATACACTTCAAGCAAATATTCGATGACCCGGGGGTGACGTGACTGTTGGCGTTGCAGACCCTGTAATGTCAGCAAGGCCTCATGCCACTGTGATGCATTCATCTGTAAACGCGCACGGGTCAGGCCCACGGCCAGACTGCCGGCATTATCGGCCTCGTCAGCTTTTGCCAGGTATTGATCACGATTTTCCAGTTGCCCCTGCTGTTGCGCCGCATAGGCAGCAGCCAGATGACCCAGCACCGGGATCGGCCCGTCTTCTGTGGTATTTTTCAGGACCTGTTCGGCTTTTGCCCAATTGCCTTCGACCAGTTCGGTAAGCCCTTTGGCCGCCTTTTGCAAACGTCGATTACTGCCCTGGCGTTGACGCCATACACCAAAACGCTTCGGCGAACGCACAACACCGCCCGAAATTCTGACCAGCCAATACAACAGCAGGACAACACCAAACAGTAGAAACAGGAACACGGTCAACGACAGCTCGACACTCCAGTGGCCTCTGGTCAGGAGCACATAGCCGGGATCCATTTTCGCCAGATGAGTACCCAGAACAGTCCCGGCGAGGGTCAGAAATATCAGGATCAGAACTTTCATTTGCGATTCTGCGTTTTGCGCAAACGACGCAAGGCCTGCAGTGATCCCGAAAGATCAGGCATCGCAGGTTGTATTTCGGCTTTTTGCAACTCGGCTATAGCCTCAAGCGCCGCCTTTCGTCCATTACCCGGCGCAAAATAATCTTGCAGCCATTGCACAGCGGTTTTCAGCTGCAGACGAAACAGCTTTTGATTCGACTGCAACAGCGCCAGTTCTGCTGCACGTAATGTCAATTGTAGATTCTGGATCAGGAAATACCGCTGTTCGGGTGCCAGCAATGCCTTTTTCGGTTTTTCGAGATTCTGGATCCTGACCAGCTTTTTCAAATCCTGCCAGATGCTTTGCAACTGTTGTCGCCAATTGGCCAGGTTAATGTCTGCGTTGCTATCAGCCACAGCCTGACGTGCCGCCGGCATCGATTTCAATGGCCAGCTCCCCACCGCATCGGTCAGACTGGAAAGCTTCAGGGCCATACCGGTAATGTCGACTTTTGGCAGATTTTTCAGCGCTGTCACTTCACCAGCGATCAAAGTCCTGACTTCGGTAAAGGCTGGATCGCCGATTTTCTGCAAACGCTGATCAGCCAGTTCTATCGCCGCCAGCGCCATATGACTGTCGCCGGCCAGTTGCAGACGTTGATTGGCCACGACCAGTAATTGCTCAACCTCTTCCTTGGCCCAGGTATCCACACTGCGATCCAGTTCACTATATAGCCGCTGTAATGAATTTTTCAGGGTGTCCAGATTACCGGCCAGTTGCTGGTCAGTTTTACCCAATTGTTGCTGCAGATCCTTGAGCTGGCCCGGCACGGCCAGCACTTCCTGCTGCAAAGACTTTTGTGCTGTCAACAAATCATGCTGACCGGTGCGAAAATCATCGATCCGGCTCTGCATGGCGCTGACGCCGGTGCGCACCTCCCCGACCTGCAGTCTTGCCTCAACCTCTACCCGATACCAAAGGATGACCGCAGCAGCCACTGCGATCAGACTGAAAAATAGTGCAAACGCGGCGACAACTTTACCATTTGATGTCGTTTTTTGCTCCCTGGTGGCAGTCTCTTCCGGGGTCTGGGGCTCTACTCGTTGTGCTGCCGGTTCTTGCCTGCTGGAAGTGTCTACAGTCTGTTCCGATACAGCGGTACCATCAGCTGACCCTGGTGACACCGGATCTGTATCCGCCGCAAATCCGGTCCGCTATACCCCTTTTACGCTGCCGGCGGCGTGATCGAGTGTGGCTTCGGCTGGCGC
>CAZTLH010000207.1:0-5484 GCA_964614335.1 uncultured Gammaproteobacteria bacterium | reverse complement strand
CCTACAGAAGGTATCACTTGGACAGCTTGTCATGCTGGTCATTAATTCCGTGTGTCAACCCGAGAAAAAACATTCCTCCTGTTTTCTCGGTTGTCTGGATCAATGGCTTTATCACGGTCTTGGCAATACCGCCATCCTCGTCACCAGTTCGAATAACCAGGTCAGTCGGATGTCCTTTCGGTCACACCTGGTATCCCCCTACCAAACAACTATTGGCTGACACTTCGGCATGGCTCCAGTACAGGTTCGCAGTTTGTTTGGAATTGGCCAGGTCGATGATAACGGCCAGATCAGCTATCCCGACAAAGGATTGGCCGTTACGTTCAAAGAGGGACGAGTTCAAATTATCAGTATCTTCAAACCAGACAGATGAAAAAAAAGTTACCGAGATTGACATGAGCCACACAGAAACCAGCGATCTGCAAACGATTGCTCTCCATGGCTACACTACATCGTGGCTCGAAATCAGCCCTCGAAATCAGCCAATAACATCAACCGGATCTTCGTTTAGCGACAAAGTATCTTCACAAACGGTTCCAGTTCCGTCATTGCCTGTCGGTAAACATTCCGTTTAAAGTCGACGATCTGCTCCAGTGGGGTCCAGTACTCGACCCAGCGCCAGGCATCGAACTCGGGCTTATGATAGGCATCCAGATTGACACACTGGTCACTGGCCAGCATTTCGAACAAATACCAGCGTTGCTTTTGACCACGAAAGGGACTGCCATTACGTAGATAGCGATGCGGCAGGTCATAACGTAACCAGTGCTCTGTACAAGCCAGCAGCCGTACATGCGAATGCAGCAAACCCACTTCTTCCCGCAGTTCCCGATACGCCGCCTGCTCGCAGGTTTCCCGGGCCTCGATGCCTCCCTGCGGAAATTGCCAGCCATCAAGACGTGTCCGCCTTGCCCACAAGAGCTGCCCTTTTCGATTGCAGATGATGATCCCGACATTCGGTCGGTACGTCTCGTCATCAATATCATATTGATTAGTTTTTTGGTCTGTCATTTCCAGCCCCTGTTGGACTTTCTGTCATTTTTCCATCCTGTGACCTAAGCCTACCCTGTTGATTTCTGTCCCAAGAATAACAACCACATAACAAAATCGCAAAATAATTGATATCGAGTGATCGCTAAAATAACAGGAATACATCTTAATATATCAGCTAATACCACTTGGTCCGTTGTGCTAGGAGGCTGAAAATATTGAAATCGTTTCAGTCGTCATTAAAATCGGCGGTGCAAAGTGATCACCCTGAATCCAAATCCATCAATGTGTCTTTGAGGATGTCCTACTGGATTCCCGCATTCGCGGGAATGACGAATTATTGAGAGTGATAAACTCTGGGGATTACTGAGTCTACTGGAACCCCGTGTTCGCGGGTATGCCGGAATCTTGAGAAAGACAAATATTCTTGAATGAAGGGATCCTGGGAGATGTCAAAATTTTGAAATTACGGAGTCTTGAGAGGAATGACAAAGCTTTAATAATGTCAGAACTATGGCAATACCGGACAGTTCTAGAAGGAGCTCTTACTTGGGTATGGGCCAGAAGGTTCAAACTCTATTTTTTTATGCGAAAATGTATTTATTAATCTGACTGTAGCATCTCATCCTTTTACGGATACATAAACAATATATGAAGAAGATTTTCACGAGTGAGGACCGTTTCATGGTCTGGATGGTCAAGGATGCCTTGTTACAGGCAGGATACGAGTGTTGTATCCGCAACCAGTATGCCGCCGGTGGCAGCGGTGACCTTTCGCCTCATGACAGCTGGCCTGAAGTCTGGTTGATACACGACAGTAACGAGAAAGCGGCTTTAAACATACTGCATGAACGTTTTGAATCTGCAACAAAAAAACCCAACTGGTGCTGTCCAAAGTGCCATGAAGAAAATGCCGGCAGCTTTGATTTTTGCTGGAATTGTGGTCATGATGCACCCTGACCTGTGTGCCTGATGTCTAACTGCTGGAGGGTATTACCGTGCAATCAAAACAAACTGAATCGATTTCTGAACTCCCCGATTTCAAACTCCAACTAACCGGTGGCGAAGCTGTTCGGCGTTCCGACTTTCTCGGTCGCAGATTATTGCTGTATTTTTATCCCAAAGACAATACCGCCGGGTGCAGCACGGAGGCCCAGGGCTTTCGCGATGCCAGTGCGCAACTGGCAGAGCTGAATACCACAGTAATCGGCATCTCACGAGACAGCCTTGCCAGCCATGAGAAATTTCGAAGCAAACTTGAACTACCCTTCGCCCTCGCCTGTGACAGCGACGAAAGCCTGTGTCATTTATTCGACGTGATGAAACCCAAAAAACTGTACGGCCGCAGCTACATCGGTATTGAGCGCAGCACCTTTCTAATCGATAAGCACGGTATCATCAAACATAGCTGGCGCAAGGTTCGGGTTAAAAACCACGTGGAAGAAGTGCTGGCTGTAATCCGCGAGCTACAAGCCAACCCGCAGGACCGGGAAAGCCATGACAACCCATCATCATGTCTGTAATGATTCATGATCATGTCTGTAATGATTCATGATCATGGTTTACTGGTTTAAACCACACTCGACTTTATTATTTCTACCATAAACTCCGCTGTTGTATAAGCACACAAAACATCCATGGTTAATCAGCTGGTGTATCGAGAATGCAACATTGCTGTGGATGGGGGAGGTGAATTGTCATCCACAGCAGTCGCATACACAATCGGCACGGTAATGTGCCTGATGCCCAGAGTAATGCTGTCAGTAATTGGCATCCTCGAGGCTGGCTTTTCGGGTAGCGACATACTGATCGAGTTGTTCGAGGACTGCGGCGTCGAGTGCCGGTTCCTGATAGTCTTCGAGCGTTTTTTTCCAGATTTTTTCAGCCCGCTGGGCAGCATCCAGACTGCCGTCTTCCACCCATTGTTCCCAACTGTTGTTGTCCGCCGTTTCGGTTTGATAAAACGCCGTCCGGAAATTTTTCCGGGTATGTTTGCAACCCAGAAAATGTACTCCGGGGCCAACTTCTTCGATGGCATCCATGGCCTGGCCATTTTCACTCAAATCGATGCCTTCCAGCATCACCCTGGCCATACCGGCCTGATCACAGTCGAGTATGAATTTTTCATAACCCATGGCCAGCCCACCTTCCAGCCAACCGGCCGTATGCAATACAAAGTTGACTCCGGCATTGACAGTTGCCTGCATCGTATTGCTGGATTCATAGGCTGCCTGGGCATCGGGGATTTTCGAACCACACAAGGCACCGCCACTACGGAAGGGCACACCCAGACGCCGGGCCAGCGAAGCACCGACATTCATGGCATGCGCAGCTTCCGGGGTGCCAAAAGTCGGCGCACCGGATTGCATGGACATGGAGCTGACAAAATTACCATAAACCACCGGGGCTCCGGGTCGGGTCAACTGGATAAAGGTCATACCCGCCAGACCTTCGGCCAGACTCTGGGCGGCCACCCCGGCCACAGTCACGGGCGCCATGGCACCCGAGACAATAAAAGGTGTGATAATGGTGGCCTGATTATGTGAAGCATAGACCCGGGCTGCGCCGAGCATACTGTCATCGAAGACCATCGGCGAGCTGGCATTGATCAAACTCAAGATTACCGCATGATTTTTAACAAAATCATCACCAAACACAATTTTGGCCATCGCCACGGTATCTTCTGCCCGTTCGGGAGCCGTCACGGAACCCATGAACGGTTTGTCAGAATACCGCAAGTGGGTGTAGACCATGTCAAAATGACGTTTGTTAACCGGCAAATCCACCGGTTCGCAAATCGTGCCACCGGAATGGTGCAGGTGTGGCGTGCTATAGGCCAGTTTGACAAAATTTCGAAAATCCTCGATGGTGGCATAACGCCGTCCTTCCTCCAGATTCCTGATAAAAGGACTACCATAGGCTGGAGCAAATACCGTATTCCTGCCACCGATCACAACATTACGCGCCGGATTTCTGGCATGCTGGGTAAAACTGGCAGGCGCCGATCGCTGGATGATCTCCCGACACATCCCGCGGGGAAAGCGCACCCGTTCGCCATCCACCATGGCACCCGCCTGCTTGAGCATTTCCAGTGCTGCCGGGTCATTACGAAATTCGATACCAATATTCTCCAGGATCAAATCGGCATTGGTCTCAATCATCGATAATCCGGCATCATCGAGCAATTCGTAGATCGGAATGTTACGGTTAATGTAGGGAGATTTTGCCGCTGCCACCGGTTCCCCGGCACCACTATCGGCTTTCGCCCCTCTTCTCCTGCGTCTTTGTTCTCTTGCCATGTTGTCTCTCCTGTATATTTATACGGCCATTATCTATTAGCCTGTCCTAGCCCTGCGTCGGCGGCCTCTACCGGGACTTGCCACCGCTTCCGGGGCCTCGGGGAATCCCATTGCAGCTACAAAGTATTCCTGAAAATCCGGTGCCAGAGCACTTTCGATCTTGTTAACTTCCAGAACTTTTTGCCGGATCACCTGACGATACTCTTCATTGAGCAATGCCATGCTCGCACCGGCCCCGGCTGCATTGCCAATCGATTCTACCGCGGAAACCTCCGTTGAAGGGGCTACAGGCTCGGGAAACAGACCGATCGCGATGGCATATTCGGGATCAATATGACTACCGAAGGCCCCGGCCAGCAGCACCCGCTGCAATTGCTCGCAGCCAAGAGCATCCATCAGTAATCGTACCCCGGCGTGTAGTGCCGCCTTGGCCAGCTGAATGGCGCGGATATCGGTCTGTTGAACATAAATCTTCGAGGTAGCCGGATCACCCAGATAATAACGCCAGCAGTTATCCACCTGGACCAATGCCGGCAATGCCCTAGTTGTCACCAGTGCACCACTGCGATCGAGCACACCGGCCCTGGCCATTTCGGCCAGCGCTTCGATAATACCCGAACCACAAATACCCGCCACCGATGGATTCAACTCTTTGAACGCCTCACTGTCGGACCAGTGTTCACAACCGATGATCCGGTACCTGGCGACACCACTTTCCGGATCAATCCGCACCCGCTCAATGGCACCTACTGCCGCCCGCATACCGCAACTGACTTCAGCTCCTTCAAAGGCGGGACCCGTCGGTGAGGATGTGGAATATAAACGGTTGCCCTGGGCCAGAACAATTTCGGCATTGGTCCCGACATCGACCATCAAGGTTACCCGCTCATCCAGACGATCAAGCTGCGACAAAAGCATGGCCGCAGTGTCCGCACCGACATGACCGGCAATCAGTGGCAAAAATGAGGCCCGGGTCATGGGATTGAGATCGATTGCCAGATCACGCGCCGGCAGATCAACCCAGGAACAGGTGGCCGCAGGGAAGGGCGCCTGACCGAGTTCTATCGGCGAAATGCCCAGCATCAAATGATGCATGACCGGGTTACCTGCCATGACCAGTTCCAGGCAATCCTGTGGTTCGACCCCGGACTCTTCGCAGACCTGTAACAACAATTTGTTGAGTACCGATTGCACC
>CAZTLH010000206.1:0-5517 GCA_964614335.1 uncultured Gammaproteobacteria bacterium | reverse complement strand
CAACAGGATGAAGTAGCCCTCGATAGTCCTGAACTACCGATACCCGGGGGACGTCAATGGCAGAATGCGGCCGCGGTTCTGATGGCGGTTTCTGTGTTGCAGGGTCGGATGCCGGTATCGAAGGCAGCGATTCTGACGGGGATGTCATCGACAAAACTTGCCGGCCGGTTACAGGTTTTGGCTGAACACCCACAATTGCTGGTAGACGTAGCACATAATCCCCAGGCTGTTGAAATCTTGTGTGAATATTTGAAAAAACACCCTGTACCGGGTAAAACCTATGCTGTTTTCGGGGCACTCGCTGATAAAAATGTCGCGGCGGTCTGTCAACTGCTGGAATCGCATATCGATCATTGGTTGGTTGCCGGTCTGCCCGGAGAACGCGGCAGCACTGCAACACAAACAGTCGCCAAAATGCCGGATTCGATCACCTCTGGCAATGTGCAAATCTTTGGCAATGTTGCCGGCGCCTTGGACCAGGCCCGTAGGCTTGTGGGTGCTACAGATCGTATACTGGCGTTTGGTTCATTTCTGGTTGTGGGTGCTATAATCCCGCGTTTTGAAAGCAAGAGTGGATAATCTGTTCTGCCAATGACCGAAAATTCCCAACAGCAGCCTGGAGAAGTCAATATCCTGCATCGTGGAGTCGGGGCATTCGTGTTGATTGCTCTGGTCCTGGTTTTACTGAAAGGATTGTTACGTGAACAACGTGTACCCGCTGCATCAGTCGGAGATTTTGCTGCGGCAGTTGCATTGCCTGCACCTGGCAATGGATACCGTTCCACAGTACAGCTTGATCAGAGTCGAAAGGTACTCACATCTATCAGTGTGCCGGTTAAAATTCCAAGCAATCGAAATGAAGTTACAACCAAAACCAAAATAACCACTTCATCAAAATCCGCAGTCAAGCACAACAAGAAATCAGCAACCCGGTCACGCTCTTCAGTGGCTCTGGGAAGTTCAACAGTAACAGGAACGGCAAAATCAAAGATATCCGTCGATAAGAAAAAAATCATTAAATCAATAAAAAACAAAACAAAAAAAGCCAAAGCCAATGTCAACACCAAAGCAAAAACAAAGACAAAGGTAAAAGCAAAGACAAGGGCAAAGACAAAAGCCAAATTGGCTCAAGTTACTACCAGCAAAAAACTGAAGGCTGCTAACACAGTCAGTTTGAAGTCGACCAGGCTCAAATCCGGAACAACAAAAACTTCCCTGAAAAAGCATAAACCAGCGAGCGCAAAAGTCAGGCTGGCTGCAACTTCGAAAAAAACTGTTAAAAAGAAGGTTACAAGCAGGAAAATCACAAGTAAAAAAATACCACACAGCCCGGTCATCAAAAAGAAAAGCAACATCAAACTCAGATTAAAAAAAGGTAACTGGGTTGTACAGATTGGTTTGTATTCATCCAGGTTGAATGCCAGCAGGGTCAGGTTGGATTTAAAAAAGCGTGGTTACCCGGTCGTCAGTATGCCGATGAAAACCGGCAAGGGCTTGGTGACGAGATTATGGATCGGGCCTTATGAGAAACGATCCTCGGCGGCCGGAATTAAAAACAAAATCATTACTATCGCTCGCTATAAACACAGTTTTATCGCATCGAATCCGCTGTTAAGGAAATAGATCACAATGATTCATCGAACTATGGGATCATCTATATGAGTTTTGGTTCGCCGAAATGGAATTGAATATGCTGACAATACTGGATTATGTGGTCATGGCAATCCTTGTTATATCGCTGTTGATTGGCGTTTTTCGAGGTTTTATCCGTGAGGTTTTATCCCTGGTGTCCTGGGGCGTGGCGATCTGGACCGGATTTCACTTCAGCCCTATGTTTGCCCATTATTTTGCATCCATGATTACCTCACCCCAATTGCAGCAGATTGCTGCCGGATTGGTCCTGTTTATACTGGTATTATTGCTGATGTCATTTCTGGCTTACCTGTTAAACAAGGTCTTCAGTGCGGGCAAAATTTCAGGCCCGGATCGCACACTGGGCGCTTTATTCGGGCTGGCCCGGGCGGCGGTAATTATTGCCGTAGCCGGTTTGTTGATTCAAACGATGGGTCTGAGCAAAGAGTTCTGGTGGTTGTCTTCCAGATCTTCCCCTTATATCACACAGGCCGCGGTTGCTCTGGGTAGTTTATTGCCACCAGGATTTACACTGCCTGCGATTGGTAATGGTGGCTGATTATGTGCGGGATTATCGGTATATTTGGTTCTGAACCCGTCAATCAGTCAATATACGATGGCTTGACCGTGTTGCAGCATCGAGGTCAGGATGCGGCAGGAATGATGACCAGCGATGGTAATCGCGTCTTTTTGCGCAAGGATAACGGGCTGGTGCGGGATGTTTTTCATACCCGGCATATGTTGCAACTGGAAGGTTTTATGGGAATCGGCCATGTTCGTTATCCCACTGCGGGTTCGGATTCCCGGGCCGAAGCGCAACCATTTTATGTCAATGCGCCATTTGGCATGGCGTTGTGTCATAATGGCAATCTGACCAATGCCAGACAATTACGCCAGGAGCTGTTTGAGACTGATCTACGTCATATCAATACCACCTCTGATTCAGAGATATTACTGAATGTTTTCGCCTACGAGCTGCAAAAAGTACTTGATGGACGACGTCTAAAGCCTACACCGGAGGACTTGTTTGTGGCGGTCAAAGCCCTGCATCGGCGTTGTCAGGGGGCTTATGCCCTGGTCATGATGATTGTCGGCGTCGGGATTATTGCCATTCGTGATCCTTTTGGTATCCGGCCTTTGGTTTATGGCAAGCGAACGGGTGTGAAGGGTACTTCCTGTATGTTTGCCTCCGAGAGTGTAGCCTTGAATGTGCAGGAGTATGAATTGATCCGGGATGTCGCTCCTGGGGAGGCGATTCTGGTGGATATGAACGGTCGGGTCAGTGCATCGGTGTGTGCTAGTAAAACCCAGCACAGCCCCTGTATTTTTGAATATGTATATTTGGCGCGTCCCGATTCGGTGGTCGATGGGATTGCAGTTCATCGTACCCGTCTGCGGATGGGTGAAATGCTGGCAAAACGTTTACTCAAGGTCTGGCCGGATCATGATATCGATGTCGTAATCCCGGTTCCCGATACCAGTCGAACCGCGGCTTTGCAGATGGCGTATGCACTCGGTTTGACCTATCGGGAAGGTTTTATTAAAAATCGTTATATCGGAAGGACCTTTATCATGCCGGGTCAGGCGGCAAGAAGAAAATCTGTGCGCCAGAAACTGAATGCGATAGGCCCGGAATTTTTGGGCAAGAATGTCCTGCTGGTAGATGATTCCATCGTCCGGGGGACGACATCGACCCAGATTATCCAGCTGGCTCGTGAGGCTGGAGCCAGGAAGGTCTATCTCGCTTCCGCCGCACCGCCGGTACGATACCCGAATGTCTACGGCATTGATATGCCCTCATCACGGGAGCTGGTGGCATTCAATCGGACGAATGAGGAAATTGCTGCCTTTATCGGTGCGGACTGGTTGCTTTATCAGGAACTGGAAGATCTGGAGCGGGCAGTGAGTGGTGAAAGTGCTCTCATCGATCAATTTGATTCTTCCTGTTTTAATGGCCGCTATGTCACCGGCGATGTCAGCGCAAATTATTTGCAACAGGTGAATCTCGAACGCAGTGATGAGGCGATGTCGCAACAAGGCACCAATGATCTCGATCTGGCTGAAGTCACAGGATATCAATAGATGAACAAACATACTCAGTATCGTCCCCGGACTTTGGCGGTGCGTAGCGGACAGCACCGAACCGCAGAGGGAGAGCATTCCGAGGCCTTATTTCTAACCTCCAGTTTCGTTTTTTCCTCCGCACAACAGGCTGCTGCACGTTTTGCCGATGAAGAGCCGGGCAATATTTACTCACGTTTTGCCAATCCAACCGTTTCGGTCTTTCAGGAGCGTCTGGCGGCACTGGAAGGTGCCAAGTCCTGTGTCGCTACGGCCTCCGGGATGTCGGCAATATTGAGTCTGGCATTGACGGTGTTATCGGCTGGTGATCATGTGATCCTTTCCAACGCCCTGTTCGGCTCGACCATTACCCTGTTTCGACAAATTCTCGGGCGTTTTGGTATTGATTTTGATGTCGTCTCACAGACGGATACGCCGGCCTGGAAAGCGGCTATCCGACCCAATACCAAACTGCTGTTTGCCGAGAGTCCCAGCAACCCGTTGACAGAAATTGCTGATCTGACGGTGCTGGCGGAAATTGCCCATAACGCTAACGCCTTGCTGGCGGTAGATAATACCTTTTGTACCCCCATCTTGCAGCAGCCACTAAAGCTCGGTGCCGATGTGGTGATCCATTCGGCAACAAAGTTTCTCGACGGTCAGGGGCGTTGTTTGGGTGGTGCTGTTCTGGGTGGTGAGGAACTGGTCGGAAAGTCTGTGTTCAAGGTGCTGCGGAATTCCGGGCCGAGCATGAGTCCATTCAACGCATGGGTTTTTCTAAAGGGTCTGGAAACCCTGGCTGTGCGGTTGCAGGCAGCCTGTGCCAATGCTCTGGAATTGGCCCGATGGCTGGAACGACAGCCACAGGTCGAACGGGTATATTACCCCGGACTGGAGTCGCATCCACAATATACCCTGGCTTGTCGGCAACAGAGCGGGGCAGGTTCGATGCTTTCTTTTGACATAAAAGGCGGCAAGGCAGCTGCCTGGCAGCTGCTGGATTCCCTGCAACTGTTGTCATTGACTGCCAATCTTGGCGACACCAAAACCACCATCACACACCCGGCTTCCACCACACATGCCCGCTGGAGTGAAGAGGATCGCCATGCAGCAGGGATCGGTCAAAGTCTGCTGCGTATATCGCTGGGTCTGGAGGATCAGCTGGATATCCAGGAAGATTTGCTGAAAGGTCTGGCAGGACGTTGAGCGTAATGGCTCATAGGGGGCTGGTTGGCAGAAATCCTGTTCTAAGCAAAGGTCCGGGTGTGAGCTGTAATTCATTTTCACTGAAGAGCAGTATACTGGGCTCGTCATACCAGGCTCCCAAAACTATCCTGCGACGGGCCTGGCCCTGTGATTCCCAATCATGAATGGCCGGGCGATGAGTATGGCCATGCACCAATAGCTGGACCGCGAAATCCTGCATCGCTTCGTCCACAGCTGCCTGGTTGACATCCATAATCTGCATCGATTTTTGTTGCTGGTTCTGCTGACTTTGTTGCCGTGCCTGTAAGGCAATTTGAATTCTTTCAGTTTGTGGGCGGGCCAGAAACTCGCCTTGCCAGGCTGCCTGATTCACCATGGCACGAAATTGTTGATGTTCCGTATCATCGGTACAAAGGCTGTCACCATGCATTAACAACACACGTGTGCCATAGATTCTGACTACCATGCCATCGGCCAGTATCTGACAACCGGTTTGTCGGGCAAAATTTTCGGAAACCAGAAAATCCCGGTTACCGGGGATAAAATACAGTTTTACACCAGTCTGTGTTAGTGCTTGTAACCGTTTGATGACCAATTCATAGCCGAGCCGGACCGACG
>CAZTLH010000205.1:0-5521 GCA_964614335.1 uncultured Gammaproteobacteria bacterium | reverse complement strand
AAGGAATTGCACGCAGCAGTATTTAACAGTCGAATGGCGTGGGTCTATACGTTGATTGACAGCTCATTAAAGAAAGGACACAAACAACAATATATCGCAATCGTAGAGGTTTTGACGGCAGCTTCAGACCAGCAAGGCACTGCAACAAAATTCCTCCCTGGTTGTTGACTTGCCGCAATATTTCAACCATCGAGAACTTCACATGCCCAGGGGTAGTATGAACCGTTTTGCAATAAAATTTGTGCGTATCGTTGACCGGCTGAATTACCGTCTGGGTCGGCTGGTGATGTATGGAATTCTGGTAATGGTGGGGATTTTGTTATGGTCTTCGGTGGCAAAAACCCTGTTTGTCCCTTCGCGCTGGACGCTGGAGGTCGCACAATTCTCGCTAGTTGCCTATTACCTGCTGGGTGGGCCATATTCACTGCAACTGAAAGCCAATGTGCGTATGGACTTGTTTTATGGTAACTGGAGTCCACGCCGCAAGGCCTGGACCGATGTAATCACGGTGCTGTTTTTGATTTTCTATCTCGTTATTCTGATCTACGGTGCATTTGACAGCACGGCGTATTCATTGGGATTTTATGAAAATGCCAACCATTTCTTTGTTTTTTTTAAAGACATACTGGTGGGCTTCGGCAAGGATGTGTTGCATGGGAATTTTGACAGGATCGCCACAACATTTTCCCATGTCAAGGGTCAAACTGGGCATTTAGAGCTTGGCACAACTTCCTGGCATCCCTACATCTGGCCGATCAAGGTCATCGCTGTTTTTGGTATTCTGCTGATGTTGTTGCAGGCCTTTTCAGAACTAATCAAAGATATCGCCACAATACGTGGCATCGACCTGCGCGCCGAAGAACCCACGGCGCTTCTGCATGCGGAGACCAACTGATGTCACACGAAATGATTGCGCTGTTTATGTTTGCCAGCATGATGTTGATGCTGATGACCGGACAGCGGGTATTTGCCGCAATCGGCGGGGTGGCGGCACTGGCGGCACTGCTGCTGTGGGGCACTGGTGGTTCGGATCTGCCTTTTACGGCGACCATGAAGCTGATGAAATGGTACCCTTTGCTGACCTTGCCGATGTTCATCTTTATGGGCTATATATTGTCTGAGAGCAAGATTGCGGATGATTTGTACAAGATGTTTCACGTCTGGATGGGGCCGGTTTATGGCGGCCTGGCAATCGGCACGATTGGCTTGATGGTCCTGATTTCGGCAATGAATGGTTTAAGTGTGGCGGGCATGGCCATCGGTTCGACCATTGCATTGCCGGAGTTGCTCAAACGTGGCTATGACAAGCGGATGGTGACTGGTGTCATTCAGGCGGGATCCAGTCTGGGGATTCTGGTGCCGCCGTCCGTTGTTTTGGTGCTGTATGCCATGATTGCCCGCCAACCTGTAGGTCAATTGTGGTTGGCGGGGGTGGTGCCAGGACTGATGATGGCCGGCATGTTCATCGTCTATATCTATATTCGTTGCAAGCTGAATCCGGCCATGGGCCCGACCCTGTCGCCAGAAGAGCGCAAAACCTACAACAGAAGCCTGCCATTACAACTCAATGTTGCCGGTTGGGCCATCGGTGCCACAATTGTGGCATTATTTCTGGCCCTGAAAAATGATGTTATCAAGCTTCCTCATACAACAAGCGCGACATTTTCCTTTTTTGTTGTTGTGGTTCTCGCTGCAGGATTGATTTATCGCTATCGTCGACAACTGAGCTGGCATATCCAGATACCCATGGCGGAAAAATATCACTTGCTGTTGGCGGGTTTGTTGCCGCTCATCATCTTTTTTTCGATGATGGTGCCATTTGTCAAGGGCTGGACATCCTTGACTGAAAGCTCCGCTGTCGGTGCCATGACCGCTTTTATGGCTGCGGTACTAAAAGGGCGGATGACACGCTCAGTATTCGAGATTTCCATACGTTCGACCCTGGCCATTTCGTGTATGTTTATGTGGATCATCCTGGCTGCTATGGCTTTTGGTGCGGTATTTGATGGTCTGGGAGCCGTGCATGCCATCGACTCGTTGTTTACCGACAAAATGGGTTTGAGTCCCTGGACCATCCTGATTCTGATGCAGCTGTCTTTTTTGATTATGGGCACATTCCTCGATGACACAGCCATGCTGGTTATTGTGGCGCCGCTGTATATTCCGCTGGTACGTCTTCTGGGCTTTGATCTGATCTGGTATGGTGTGCTCTATACCATCACCACACAGGTCGCCTATATGACACCACCGTTTGGTTACAACCTGTTTTTAATGCGGGCGATGGCACCAAAAGAAATTACGATGCAGGATATCTATGGCTCGATCTGGCCCTTTGTGCTGGTCATGGTGCTGGCATTGTCGGTCATTATGCTGTTTCCCGAAATTGCACTTTGGCTGCCGCATGCGATTTATAATAGATAAGAAGAACTCTGAAAGGAGCAACAGGATCGCCCATTCCGGGCATAAGCAGTATGTATCTAAATAGGAGATTGAAAATGACAACAAGACGTAAATTTTTAACTACAGTCGGTGCGGGAGCAGTCGGGGCTAGTCTGGCTGCGCCTGCGTTGGCAACCACAACCAAATCAACTATTAAGTGGCGGATGCAAACCTACGCCGGTCCCGCGCTGGCGCCGCATGTGGTCACCAAGATGGTGGAAGATTTTAACAAGATCGCCGGCAATGAAATGCAGATTGAGCTTTACACCTCCGATCAGCTGGTGCCGACCGGTGAGTTATTTCGGGCCATGCAAAAAGGTACAATTGATGCTGTACAGTCTGATGATGACAGTATGGCATCACCTACTGAAGTCACCGTGTTTGGAGGCTATTTTCCATTCGCAAGCCGCTATTCCCTGGATGTGCCGGTCTTGTTCAACCAATACGGTCTGAATGAAATATGGGATGCCGAGTATTCCAAGGTGGGTGTTAAACACATCTCAGCCGGTAGCTGGGATCCAGCAAACTTTGCTACCCAGACCCCGATCAAATCACTGGCAGACCTGAAAGGCAAAAAAATCTTTACCTTCCCGACCGCAGGTCATTTTATGGAACAGTTTGGAGTGGTGCCGGTGACGGTGCCGTGGGAAGATGCCGAAGTTGCCTTGCAAACGGGTGAACTGGATGGTCTGGCATGGTCAGGGATAACCGAGGATTACACCTCTGGCTGGGCAGCTGTGACCAAATACTTTCTGACCAATAATATCTCCGGCGCCTGGATCGGGTCATTCTACGCCAATATGGACCGCTGGAATGCGTTGCCGGAACGACTTAAACTGATCATGAAGGTCTGCATGGATGCCTCGCATTATCATCGTCAGTGGTGGTATTGGGGCGGAGAAGCCAGTTTGCGTGTGCACGGTACCAAACTGAAATTGACCACCATTCCCGATTCTGAATGGGCAACCGTGGAAGATGCAGCACACAAGTTCTGGGATGAAGTTGCGAAACAGTCACCCATCAAGGCCAAGGTGGTCAAGATTATCAAACAATACAATGCTGACATGGTCAAGGCGGGTCGACCCTATCGTTATAGCTAGATAGTATTGTTGTATTTTGAATCTGAAGGGTGTGCGAAAGTGCGCCCTTCAATTTATTCTATCCCGGAATAAACGTTGCCCCATATCACCTGACAATCTCTTGAAGGGAACAGTCGTATGGTTGTGCGCTGAAGAGCGGGAGTTCCCGCCAGAAATTCCTGGCTGGCGGGAGCTGCTGACGGTAGAGTAATCGTGTGGTGCTGAAACCTGTGGGCGGACATGGTCAAGCTTTGTCTGGCCTAATAATCCATTCCCGGCTGGTGCTATTCCCCGGCTGTGCAACCGATTATATTGGCTTGTCAGAATCGTTACAAAGGCTGCACCCGGTGTGAATATTCTTCGCAGCAGTTCATACACCACACTTCATACAGCAGCTTTCTTCAGGAGTTATATAGTCAGGATTTGTTGTGGATTTTAGGGATATTGGCCAATGGCCATTGACCGAAAAAAGTCAGCGAATTCGGGGTTGGCGGGAGAAACTGTACATTGTAATGTGTCTTCATTTATCTACAGCATTGGAGTAACTATGCCAATTTCAGACAAAAAAACCGTCGTCAACTCCTGGAATGAATGGGATCCGCTGCGACACGTGATCGTGGGTCGTGCCGATGATTCCCAGGTGCCACCACTGGAGCCGGCCGTGGACGGCAAGGTCCCTGTTGACAGTGAAATGCGTCAGGTGGCTGGCACCCGGAGAAGCGAGGAATCGATTGCCAGGGCCAATGAACAATTGGATAATTTTGCCGATATGTTGACCGGTCGTGGTATACGTGTCGACCGACCCCGGCCGCTGGATTTTACGACACCATCAGCCACACCTGACTGGCAGGTCGAGAGTATGTTTGGCTGTATGCCACCAAGAGATGTGTTGTTGACCGTCGGCAAGGAAATTCTGGAGGCGACACTGACCTATCGTTGTCGCTGGTTTGAATACCTGTGTTATCGGGACTTGCTGCAATCCTATTTTAATGATGACCCGGGAATGCGTTGGGAATCGGTGCCAAAACCTCGTTTGAGTGACGCTTCCTATCGTGCCAGCTTCAAACAGGAAGCCAGTACCAATGAGGGTAAATTAAAGTTGCTGGCCGAGAGGCATTATGTTACCACCGAGGCTGAGCCGATGTTTGATGCGGCGGAAGTCATGCGGATGGGCAAGGATCTGTTTGTCCAGCACGGTAACACCGCCAATCTGCAGGCAGTGAACTGGCTGGCACGCCATTATCCGGAGCATCGGGTGCATGCCTTGAACTTTTTTGGTGATGATCCTTACACCATGCATATCGACGCCACATTTGTGCCATTAAGACCGGGGCTGATCGTCAATAATCCCGGTCGTAGCCTGTCCCCGGAACAACGAAAAATCTTTGATATGAATGATTGGCAAATTGTGCCGACAGCCCGGCCGGTTCATGACCAGGCGCCGCCGATGTGTTATTCAGGTGTTTATTTGTCGATGAATTGTCTGGTGCTGGATCCAAAAACCGTCTGTATTGAAGCCAGTGAAGTTCATCAGCAGGAACAAATGGATCAGCTGGGTTTTGAAGTGATTCCGGTCCCGTTTCGTGATGTTTATCCCTTCGGTGGTGGTCTGCATTGCTCGACCGCAGATGTCTATCGTGAAGGGCAGCTGGAAGACTATTTTCCCCGACAAATGCCCGTATAATCATCAGAATTTATCTGATCAGTGGGGTTGGGAGGCTGCCATGATCTTCCAGCCATGACGAGTAATAGGCGCATGACATCACCCCCTGTACAGTCAGGACTACACCGTTTGTATATCAACAAAGGTTTCGTTGTAGCGGACGCCGTTCATAATATCGGTTTTCAATTCGGCACCGATCAGCACATTTACGGTTTGTCCGCCTGGAGGCTGCCCGAGAACAGGAGTCGTAGCGAGGGAAAGCGGGTGAGGCCATTTTTTCGATCCTTTGAGGCGAGGAGTGGCACAGGGATGTGCCGTTTACGAACCTAAGGATGGAATA
>CAZTLH010000204.1:0-5531 GCA_964614335.1 uncultured Gammaproteobacteria bacterium | reverse complement strand
ATCCGTTTAATCCGGTCTATTTGCTACCATTGGTGGAAGTGGTAGGTGGTGAGAAAGCAAGTGACCGAATCATGGAGCTGGCCATCGATATTTTGACTGGTCTGGGGATGAAGCCACTTCGAATCCAAAAGGAGATTGATGCCCATATTGCCGATCGACTGCTGGAAGCGGTCTGGCGTGAAAGCCTGTGGCTGGTACAGGACGGTATCGCCTCAACGACTGAAATTGATGATGCCATTCGTTTTGGCTTTGGTCTGCGCTGGGCGCAGATGGGGCTGTTTGAAACCTATCGGGTGGCGGGTGGTGAAGCCGGGATGGAGCATTTTCTGGCCCAGTTCGGACCTTGTTTGCAATGGCCCTGGACCCATTTAATGGATGTGCCAGAGCTGACCGATGATTTGATACAGACCATCAGCCGACAATCAGACGAGCAATCCGGACAATACAGCATACGCGAGCTGGAACGAATTCGTGATAATAATCTGGTGGCCATGTTGCGGGCACTGAAAAAACAGAATTGGGGTGCAGGTGCTGTTCTCAATGCCTATGATCACAGATTGCGGACTGATGACAAGACGCAAATTGATGAGTCGAAGCCGATCCGAACTCTGCATCGTGTTGTGCCACTGGACTGGATCGACTACAACGGTCATATGAATGAAGCACGTTATCTGCAATTGTTCAGCGAAGCGACTGATTGTTTTATGGCCTATGTTGGTTGTGATGCTGATTATATTGCCAGCGGGGGCAGCTATTTCACCGCCGAAACCCATCTTCGTCATCTGGCCGAAGTCACTGCCGGGGAGCCCGTCTATGTTGAAGTGCAGTGCCTGTCGGGTAGTGGCAAGAAAATGCATCTGTTTCATCATCTCTTTCTGGGAGATGGCACACTGCTCGCCACTGCAGAGCAGTTGCTGATTCATGTCAGCCTGCAAACCCGCAGGGCGAGTCTACCCGCAGCGGAAATTGCTGAAAAACTGGCCGCTATCACCACGCTACATGCCAGGCTTGAACTGCCTGAAGGCGTGGGTCGGTACATCGGTGAGCCCAGATCATGAACACGCAACGGGTGTTAATCACCGGAGGTGGGTCCGGTATCGGTCGGGCCATGGCAGAAACCTTTGCAGCAGGCGGGGCCAGGGTCTGGGTTACCGATATTGCCGGTCCTACCCGAGCGATTGAAGATATTGCATTGCCGGATTGTCGACACTGTGTTTCGGTGAATCTGGAATGGGGCGTTTTTGGCGGCTAAATACACAGCACCTTTGATGCAGACAAAACGTACCTGGTCGATGATCTTTTTGGAGATTACGACGTAGACTTTGATGATGGTTGGCGTTATTCTCGCCGTGGCTTGTTGAATCTTTAACACGCGAAGGTATCTGTCCTTTTCCTGAATATGAGAGAAAATTGATGAAAAAAAATCTGTATATCCCACTAATCCTTGCGACCAGTTTGGTTCTTTGGTTTTCCACTGCCAGCGCGGAAACCCGGGTCACGTATAAATCTGCAAAATCGACCTCTTCCTATTATCAGATGGCTGTCCAGCTGGCTGAGGCAGTCAAGAAAACGACCGGTGGCAAGATGATTTTGACCATTGAAGAAAGTCAGGGTTCGGTACAAAATGTCAAGGAAGCTGCTCTTCGCAGTGGTAATTATGTTTTTACTACGCCACCTGTACTGGTAAAGCTGGCCCAGAAAGGGATCAAGATGTTTAAACCTGTGAATCCAAAATATCAGGAGATTCGTGGTTTGTTTCCCATTCCTTCGTTGACCATGCATTTTGTCGTTCGCGCTGACAGTGGGGTCAAGAATTTTGCGGATCTTGCGGGCAAGACCTTCCTGATTGGCAAAGGCAGTTTCGGGGCGCGGGAAGCGGCCAAGTACTTCAAAATATTTGGTCTGGAAGACAAGATCAAGCTGGCCAGGGTTGAGTTGAATGCCGCAGTAAATGCCTTGAAGAACAGACAGATTGATGGCTTTGCCACCGCAGGCTCTTATCCGGCACCCAATGTGCTTGAAGCTGCTGCCAGCGCCAGGGTTAATGTGCTGTCCTTGTCTCCTGAGCAAATCAAGTTGACCAAACGCAATACCATGGTAATCCCGGCCGGGACCTATGCCGGTGTGGAACAAGCAGTAACGACCACAACCTTGCCGGTCATGGCCTATACCACCACCGCAATGGACAAGGGGACTGCCTATACCCTGACCAAAACCTATTGGGAATCCAAAGCGGCGATGGGTCAAACAGCAAAATGGTGGAATGGTGTCACACCAGCCTATCTTTCCGCCATGGTTGGTAAATTGCATGCCGGGGCGTTGCAATACTATGATGAAATGAAGATTGCTGTACCTGCTGCACTGCGTTAGCAGCCCGCAAAATCAGCAGCTGATATAACCGGTGTCTGTTCACAAACCGGTTGCCGGGGCCGGGAAGTCTGTGCAGATCGGTCTCGGTGTCCTGTCGATCGGCTTTCATCTGTATCTGATTGGTTCGGGATTAATCTCGAATCTGGTTTCGCGGCCACTTCATATGGCCCTGGCGGTACCCTGGGCGCTGGTATTTATTGCCACAACCCGTTGGCAGTGGTGGAGCGGTTTGGTTCTGGCATCGCTGTCGATATTGGCTTGTGCTTATATTGTTGCCAATGAAGCCGCACTGAGCGATCAATACGGATCACTGGATGGATTTCTGCAGCTGAGTATGGCAGTGGTATTGGTGGTGAGTGTACTGGAAATGGCTCGACGATTTATCGGTTGGCCATTGCCGTTAGTCGCTGTCATCGCACTGCTCTATGGCTTGTTTGGGCAATATGTTCCTGGTGAAATGGGCCATCCTGCCCTGCCGGTTGCCAGTTTTCTTGGCACCCTCACCATCGCTGAAGGGGGGTTGTGGGGACAGCTGACCGGGGTCTCGGTCAATGTGGTGGCAGTGTTCGTCATCTTCGGTGCTGTACTCAATGCCGGGGAAGCGGGGCAGGGCTTCATGAATCTGGCTGTCGCTCTGGCTGGACAATTAAGGGCCGGTGCTGCCAAGGTTTCGGTGTTGGCATCAGCATTCTTTGGCTCCATTTCCGGTTCCGCTTCGGCCAATGTCGCTTCAACAGGGGCGTTCACACTGCCGGCAATGTCCAGACTGGGTTATCCACCGGCCTTTGCTGCTGCCGTCGAGGCCGTCGCCTCTAGCGGTGGTCAGATTATGCCGCCACTGATGGGTGCCGGTGCTTTTGTCATGGTCGAGTTAATCGGGGTGTCTTATGCCACCATTATGGCGGCCGCAATTTTACCGGCACTACTGTTCTTTTTTGCCGTCTGGGTAGGTGTGGACAGTTTTTCCAGGCGTTATGAATTACTGGCGCTGGATGGGGAAGAGGCCCATGTGTCCTGGTCTGTCGTCGCACTGACCGGCGGCTTTTTTGTCATACCATTTGTGGTCTTGCTCGAACGTCTGTTTCACGGCGGTTATAGTGCCCAGTATGCCGCAGCTACAGCTATCATCGCTGCCGCTGCGTTGTTGTTGTTCGATACCAGTGGTTTTGCCGGGTGGAGGAAGATCGCGGGCAGGCTGGAGGATGTCTGCCTGATATCTGGCCGTCAGATTGCCATGATTGCCTCGATCATTCTTTGTGCCAGTCTGATTATCGGCGTATTGGGACAAACTGGCCTCGGGGTCAAAATCACCTCTACCATACTGTCCTATAGCGGTGGTAATTTATGGATTGCTCTGCTATTGACTGCAGCGGCCTGTATGGTGCTGGGGATGGAGGTGCCAACCACAGCAGCCTATGTAATCAGTGTTTCGGTGACCGGACCGGTATTGAGTCAATTGGGGATCCCATTGTTGAGTGCACATTTGTTTGTGTTCTGGTATGCGTTGTTATCGACCATCACACCACCAGTTTGCGGAACGGTTTTTATTGCTGCCGGGATGGTGAATGCGCCCTGGTTGCGTGTGGCCGGTCACGCCATGGCCCTGGGTATTGGTCTGTATTTGATCCCGCTGATGTTTATCTATAACCCGGGGCTGATTGCCTGGCAGCAGTCACCGTGGCTGGCTCTGTTCGTAGTGATAAAGTCAGCGGTGGCGCTTTTCCTGTTGTCCAGGGCCATTATCGTTCGTGCACAAGCGGCCAGGCGCTTATTGATGGCCGGACTGGCGTTAGTTCTGTTGTTAATACCTGATCCGGGGTTGTTCAGATGAACATAGATCGCCATGAGATGTTCGCTTGATTCAAAAACCGGAGATTCTATCTGATAATGTTCGTGGTGCGTTGTGGGCCCTGGCGGCCACTGCCGCCTATGTGGTTGTGGGTGCCCTGGTCAAGCTTGCCAGTCGTGATTATCATGTCGCCCAAATTCTGTTTTTTCGACAGTCTGTGATGTTGGTGCTGGTGTTGCCGACAGTACTGCGCCATTTTCCGCAATGCCTGAAAACGGATCGTCTGGGGTTGCATCTGCTACGAATTGCCGGAGCGATAGCCGCATTGCTGCTCAGTTTTTTGGCCCTGGCTCATCTGCCGCTGGCCACGGCAACCACACTGTCCTTTGCCAAGATGTTCTTTGTGACTCTGATTGCTGTGCCGATGCTGGGTGAAGCCATCGGCCGTTATCGTATATCGGCATTGCTTGTAGGTTTTATTGGTGTGCTGGTGATGGTGCGTCCCGATCCAGAAAGTGCGGTCAGTGCGTATGCATTGGTTGCGATCGTGGCTGCTGCCGGGGCTGCACTGGCGGTGGTGTGTGTACGAAAACTGTCGACCACAGAAAGCACTGTAACATTGCTTTCCTATCAGGCCATATTTGTCGGCATTCTTTTTGCGTTTCCGGCATTCTGGTTCTGGCACCAACCCGATTTTTCTGGTCTGCTATTACTTGTGTCCATCGGTGTAATTTCTCTGACTGCGCAGTGGTTTGGTGTTCAGGCCTATCGGGCGGGCGAGGCCAGTGTGGTGACCAGCATGGAATACACGAAACTGATTTATGCCACCATTATCGGTATTGTGGTTTTCTCTGAATGGCCACAGGTCAATACTCTAATCGGCGCGTCTATTATCATTGCTGCGGCAGCTTTTACAGTCCTACGTGAGGCCCGTTTGGCACATACACAGCGTTTGAAAGCCCTGATGCAAGTTGACTGATCCTGTTCGTTGATTGGTAGTAATGATATTAGACGTTTCACCAGCGATCCCTGACCAGGTCAACTGCCATTGAGCGAATGCGGGGATTCACGCCTTCGCGGGAATGACTGCTGGGGCTACATAGATGAAAGACGGGATTTGTTGGCAGTTTTAACACGTCTCATAACGTCTGGCGACACCCTGTCATAGAGTAACAAAGTCAACTACTTACAATTTTATTACTCAATGGCCAGTAAGCCAGGGGCCAACTGGGGACAAAACTGTCAGTGAATTCCGGGCTAACAGGAGCTTTAGCCGGTTCACTTGTAATCTTGCAATCGGCACGGAAAAATATAACCTGACCCACCTTGGTTTATTGCGAACTGGAATTGCAGGTCAGACAGGGTCAGCTTT
>CAZTLH010000203.1:0-5539 GCA_964614335.1 uncultured Gammaproteobacteria bacterium | reverse complement strand
ACATAGATCCGGTCAAAAGATTGTTTGTTTTTCTCGATCAACCTGCGTACACCACCCGGTATTTTGGCCGGTTCATTATGCCAGCCTGCCGGCAAGCACTTGACCTTGACCGCATCACCAGCCGAGCGTAGTACGGCCATGACCTCGGCCGCCAATGCACCACAGGCGATGACCAGCAGACGTGGTCTGACTTCAGGCGGTTGCATACTGTCGTCGGGCGCGTTGATCGACCAATGACCGCGCCAATTCAGAACTGGTTGCCGCATCCCGTCCATAGGCATGGGCACCCACAGCATCGGCAAATTCCTGTGTTAGTGGTGCACCACCAACCATAATTGAAAGCTGATCCTTGATCCCGCGCTTGTCAAATTCCTCGATCACCAAACCCATATACGGCATGGTCGTGGTCAATAGTGCAGACATCCCAAAGATATCCGGCTGGTGTTTTTCAACGGCTTCGAGGTATTTTTCCACCGGATTATTGATCCCCAGATCGAAGACCTCAAAACCCGCCCCTTCCATCATCATACCGACCAGATTCTTGCCAATATCATGAATATCGCCTTTGACTGTCCCGATCACAACCTTGCCCATTTTTGGCGCATTTTCATTTTCGGCCAACAAGGGACGCAAGATTTGCATACCACCCTTCATGGCATTGGCACACATCAACACCTCTGGTACAAACAGAATACCGTCGCGAAAATCGATACCGACAATCCGCATCCCCTCAACCAGGGCATCACCCAAAACATCACTGGCATCCCAGCCGCGTTCCAGCAGGATGTTGACACCCTCGGAGACCTCCGGTTTCAGGCCATCATAAAGATCGTCCTGCATTTGCGCTACCAGATCCTTGTCGTCGAGAGAATTCAGATCTAAATCATCGTCTTGGTCAGTCATGGTCACACCACTCCGTCATCAGCCGTAACACGTTTTTATCAAGTTTTCACCTGGCCCGGAACCTGATGATCACGTCGGACCCGGACGGTAATTGACTGGTCAGTCAATATTTCGAATATTGATCATAGTTTCCCTTGCAGTCAAGCCATTTGTTTCGTTATTTGTAAAATAATTTGATCGTTTCATCATGGGTAAAGTTCCCTTCTACCAGGAATCTCCTGTACGCGTATGGCGTTTCATGAGACCCTTAAATCCAAACCTTGATGCCTCTGGGCTCGCCCAAGTGTCGCGATTCAAGATATCCTCCCCCCATACTTGCGGGAGAGACACAAAACCGATATCTTGCAAATCCACAAAAACACACAAACAACAGGAAATGAACATGAAAATAGTCTGTCTGGATCTGGAAGGGGTACTCGTCCCCGAAATCTGGATCGGGGTTGCCGAACATACCGGTATTGAAGCTCTGGGACTGACCACCCGCGATATCGCAGACTATGATCAGCTGATGCAGCACCGTTTGCAACTGCTTCGACAGCATGCCCTAAAACTCGAGGATATCCAGCAGGTAATCACAGCCATCCACCCGTTTGAGAGCACAATCGATCTGCTTGCCCAACTGCGAAGCCGTTATCAGCTCATCATTCTTTCGGATACATTCTATGAATTTGTCGGCCCGCTCATGCAACAATTGGGCATGCCAACGCTGTTCTGTCATCACCTGATCATCGACACACAAGGAAATATTACCGATTATCATTTGCGTCAGAATGACCAGAAAACCAAAGCAGTCCAGGCCCTGCAAAACCTGCAGTTTAAGGTGATCGCAGCCGGTGACTCCTACAATGATACCGGCATGCTGCAACAGGCAGATGCCGGTATCCTGTTTCGACCTACCGAGAAACTATGCCAGGAATTTCCACAGTTTCCCGTTTGTCATGATCATGAAGCATTGCTGTGTGCCATCGATGAGGCATAACCAATGTTATTGTGGACAACCATCGAGCACCAGCAAACAGGATAAATGATCCAGCTTTTGGCCGATTACACTCCAGTATTTGCGGGTCTCGCCATTCACATTGCGGCCTTTAATCAATTGGTCAATCAGATTCCGTTGTGCCAGCATCTGCCGTACGGTGGCCTCTATCGCAGCACCCGGATTCTGCGGCCTGCTGTAAACGATCTCCCGCAGTTTGTTCGCACTTTGATCAAACCCGATAAATTGATCCCGAGCTTTTCTGGCCCAATCCTGCCTACGCAATTGATAATCGGTACTCATCTGCGCCAAAAATGCATTCCTCGATCGCTCGCTATAATCTTCGATAATGTCATTGTCGGCCCGAATCTCGCCCCAGGTCGGAAAATGGCCGTTACGGGGTCGCGGTTTTGGCGCAGGTGTCTGCGCAGGGGCAGGTCCCGGCCGCTGCCAGGGCAAGTGAACCGGCTCATCAACTGATGGGGGCTGACGAATTCCGCCTTTATCGCCACCATTCCGATGATCCAGCACAGCTAGCAGGTTCACAGCCCGATTCAGGCTAAATTTGACCCGTTGCCAGGATCGGTGCAACTTGCGATTTCCCCGAATCCACGGCAGGTCAAGATCAATATCATCTGCCAACAGCTGAATCCGCTCCAGTAAATGACGCGTACGATAGGTCTGTTGGCGATATTCGGTTTTACGTCGCAATTGTTGTACCAGACGATCGAAACGCTGCAGGCGTTGCCCAAAGGCACGGCGTCTGTCACGCTCAGCATTACCATAACTGCGGTAATTTTGTTGCCGATTAAAACGTTCGATGAAACGACGATTACGTCGTTCCAGCTCACGAACGGCATAGACCAGATCCTGGTAACTCGCAGTTTGCGCGGATATCGGATAGAGCAGACTGCTCACACCTGACGTTACGATTGATGGAGTCATTTTCAGATCGCCCGCCTGCGCCGGCAGTACTGCCAAACCAAGCACCAGTACCAGCAACCGAACTTTGTAAGTCTGTCTATTCATTATGATCCTCTCTTTCACGTTGGTGAATCAATGTACAATTCTTTGAAAGTCGATGACAAAGGTACTGTAACGGATATGAACTGCAGCTGAATATCAATTCTGTTGCGCTCTATGGCGACAGTCTAACCTAATCACTCACAATCAAGTGTTAAAATGGAGCATCATCAATTCGATCTTCCGAGTAAGCTATGGATCACGTATTTCATCGTCATTGCCACTCTTCGATGCCTTTTGCAACAAAAGGTGACGGCGTCTATATTGTGGACCAACTGGGTCGACGCTATCTCGATGCCTCCGGTGGTGCTGCCGTTTCCTGTCTGGGCCACAGCCATCCCCGGGTGATCCAGGCCATCAAGGATCAGCTCGACAATATTCCCTATGCACATTCCAGTTTTTTTACCAGTCAAAGCAGCGAAGAACTGGCCGATGTCCTGATCAAGGCGGCCCCACCCGGTCTGCAACGCGGTTATTTTGTATCCGGTGGCTCCGAGGCTGTGGAATCGGCGTTAAAACTGGCACGACAATATTTTGTCGAGTGTGGACAAGACCGAAAATATTTCATTGGCCGCCGACAAAGTTACCATGGCAATACCCTGGGGGCGCTGGCCGTGGGGGGGAATTTCTGGCGTCGACGTCAATTTCAACCCTTGTTGATGGAAACTCACCATATTGCCGCTTGTTACGCCTATCGGGATCAGGCGCCGGAAGAAAGTACCGAAGAATATGGTTTGCGTGTCGCCAACGAACTCGAAAGCAAAATTCTGGAACTTGGCGCAGAAAATGTACTGGCTTTCGTCGCCGAACCGGTGGTCGGAGCTACAGCCGGTGCTGTTCCGGCAGTGGCCGGTTATTTTCATCGTATCCGTGAGATCTGTAATCAATACGATGTTTTGCTGATCCTGGATGAGGTGATGTGCGGTATGGGGCGCACCGGTACCATGTTCGCCTGTGAGCAGGAAGGCATCGCACCGGATATCATCACCATTGCCAAGGGTCTCGGTGCTGGCTACCAACCGATTGGCGCCACCCTGGTCAGTGACAAAATCTTCAATACCATTCAGGATGGCAGCGGTTTTTTCCAACACGGTCATACCTATATGGCCCATGCCACCGCCGCCGCAGCCGCCCTGGCCGTACAAAAAATCCTTGCTGAAGACCATCTGCTCGAGAACGTGCAGGCCATGGGCACCTTGCTGCGTACTGCTTTGCAACAACAATTCGCTGATCACCCGCATATTGGTGATATCAGAGGTCGTGGGCTGTTTCTCGGTCTCGAACTGGTTCTTGACCGGAATTCAAAAACGCCATTCGATGCCACTACCGGCCTTAACACACTGATCAAAAAAACAGCTATGCAACAAGGTTTGATGTGCTATCCAATGTCCGGCACCATCGATGGTGTCAATGGCCATCATATCCTGTTGGCTCCGCCCTATATCATCAACCCGTCCCAGATCGATGAACTGGTGGAGAAATTGTCGCGAAGTATAGACATTGCCATCGCTCTCGCCAAAAATATCCATTAAATGCCAAAGGAGGATGACATGACTACAGATGCCGCCTGGCGAGAACGCTATGGCAGACAAATCAAATTGCCGGAAGTCGGTGAAGCCGGTCAACAACGATTGCAACAGACCAGGGTATTGATTATCGGTATGGGCGGTTTGGGTTCTCCGGTGGCATTGTACCTGGCTGCGGCCGGTATTGGTCATCTGGTCATCAGCGATTTCGACTGTGTAGATCGCTCCAACCTGCAACGCCAGATCGCTCATGGTAGCGACGACATTGGAGAACTGAAGGCCCGGTCGGCCGCCGCCAGCGTTCATCGACTGAATCCAGATATTGTTGTGGATGTTATCGACTACGTACTCGAAGAAAAAGAACTGGAACAACAAGTCACTGCAGCAGATATCCTGGTCGATTGCAGCGATAATTTTCCAACACGTTTTGAACTCAATGCCACCGCCTTTCGTGTCGGTACCCCACTGGTATCCGGGGCTGCGATTCGCTGGGAAGGCCAGATCGCCACCTTTGATCCCCGACAGGCTGACAGCCCCTGTTACCATTGCCTGTATCAGGACGAAGGCATTGAAGGGGCAACCTGTGCCATGGAGGGGGTCATTGCCCCTGTGGTTGGCATTATCGGCACCATGCAGGCACTGGAAGTACTGCATCTGGCCCTGCAGACCGGGCACGGTCTGGCAGGTCGCATCCTGCTCTTTGATGGCTCTTCACCATCCTGGCACGAAGTCAGATTACCAAAGAATCCTGGCTGTCCGGTCTGTAGCAAGTCTGCCTGAGGATGCGTCGTTTCATCGAGTTGATCCAGAAGGAGTTGCAGTCTGTTGTCGAAATCATGCCCTGGGATGCCGCCATACTGGCCCAGGAAAATCCTGATTTATTGATTCTAGATGTTCGGGAAGCTGATGAATTTGCCACCATGCACATCAAAGACTCATTACATGTGCCACGCGGGATTCTGGAATCCGCCTGTGAATGGGACTATGAAGAGACTAAACCGGAACTGGTAAAGGCTCGGGAACGGCAAATTCTGGTGGTCTGCCGCTCCGGCAACCGCAGTTTGCTGGCCGCCTACGTGCTGCAACGACTCGGTTTTAGCAGGGTACTTTC
>CAZTLH010000202.1:0-5557 GCA_964614335.1 uncultured Gammaproteobacteria bacterium | reverse complement strand
GTGATAAAACTGGCACAAATGGCCGTCACCATTGAGCAGCATTACGGTCGACCGATGGATATTGAATGGGGTAAAGATGGTCAAACCGGGGAGCTAATGATTCTACAAGCCCGACCGGAAACTGTAAAAAGCCGGGATGACAAAAATCTGCTGGAGCGCTATGTCCTCAATGAGAAAGGCGATATCCTCTGCGAAGGCCGCTCTATCGGTCAACGTATCGGTGCCGGGACGGTGCGTGTCGTCATGGGTCTGGATCAGCTGGACCGGGTTCAAGCCGGTGATGTGCTGGTCACCGATATCACCGACCCTGACTGGGAACCGGTCATGAAGCGTGCTTCCGCCATCGTTACCAACCGCGGTGGACGCACTTGTCATGCGGCCATCATCGCCCGCGAACTCGGAGTACCAGCGGTGGTGGGTTGCGGCGATGCGACATCGAGTCTGACAGATGGTGATGCCGTGACGGTTTCCTGTGCCGAAGGCGATACCGGTTTTATCTATGCCGGAAAGCTGGATTTTGCTGTGAACCGTATCAGTCTGGACACCATGCCAAAACTACCGTTCAAGGTCATGATGAATGTGGGCAACCCGGAGCGGGCCTTTGATTTTCAGTCCCTGCCCAACCACGGTGTCGGCCTGGCACGTCTCGAATTTATTATCAACAACACCATCGGCATCCATCCCAAGGCGCTGCTAAATCTGGATCGGCAGAAGGCCGAGCTACAGGCCACCATCCGCCAACGGATGGCCGGTTATGATGATCCGGTCGAGTTTTTTGTGCAAAAATTACAGGAAGGGATCGCCACCCTCGGTGCAGCATTTGCACCTTCAACGGTGATCGTACGGATGTCTGATTTCAAATCCAACGAATACGCCAATTTGATCGGCGGTCGTGGCTTCGAACCCCATGAAGAAAACCCCATGATCGGATTTCGCGGTGCTTCCCGTTATATCGATCCATCATTCCAGGACTGTTTTGAACTCGAATGTCGTGCCATGCGTTATGTCCGTGATGAAATGGGGATTACCAATATCTGGCTGATGATTCCATTCGTCCGCACCCTCGGCGAAGCCCGCCAGGTGATCGATATCCTGGCGTGTAACGGTCTAGAGCGTGGTAAAAACGGCCTGAAGGTGATCATGATGTGTGAAATTCCGTCCAATGCCCTGCTGGCGGACGAATTTCTGGAATATTTCGACGGCTTCTCCATCGGCTCCAATGATCTGACCCAACTGACACTGGGTCTGGATCGCGATTCCGGACTCATCGCACAATTGTTCGACGAACGCAACCCGGCCGTCAAAAAGCTTCTGCATCTGGCTATCACCGCCTGTCGCAAGGCCGGAAAATACATCGGCATCTGTGGCCAGGGCCCCAGTGATCACCCGGATCTGGCACGCTGGCTGATGGAGGAAGGGATCGAAAGTGTTTCTCTCAATCCTGATTCTGTGGTCGAAACCTGGTTGTATCTGGCGGGTAAAAAAGTCTAATCCGGGGAATCCCGCTATCGTAGAGACTGGGCCACTACATCGGCAATTTGCCGGGCCAGTCTCTCGGTTTCCTCAGCCTCTCTGGCCTCAACCAGCACCCTCACACAGGGCTCGGTCCCGGAGGGTCGCAGCACGACACGACCGCGTTCGCCCAATTGCTCTTCTGCTGTACGCACGCTATTACCAATTTGCTCATAATCATCCAGACGCAGACTGGCCGCTGAACCGGCAAAATGCTCCAGCCGGACATTAATCATGGTCTGGGGAAAAATGGTCATTCCGGAAACCAGATCTTGCAATGCCTGACCGGTGTCGAGCATGATCGACAACACTTCCAGGGCGGCCACAATGCCATCACCCGTAGTACTTTTATCGAGACAGATAATATGCCCCGATGACTCGCCACCCAACACCCAGTCTTCTTTCTTCAGGGTCTGCAATACATGACGATCGCCGACCCTGGCACGTCGAAATGCAATTCCGGCCTGAGTGCAAGCCTGTTCGAGACCCAAATTGCTCATTGAGGTACCCACAATACCGGCCAGATCATTTTGTCGATGCCGTTGCGATGCCATTGCATACAACAGCTGATCACCGTCTACCGGGTGACCGAGGTGATCGATCATAATCAATCGATCGCCATCACCATCCAGGGCAATACCGGCATCGGCACCGGTTTCAAGCACACGGGCCTGTAGTTGCGAGGGATGGGTAGAACCACATTCGAGATTAATATTCAGACCATCGGGTGTTACACCAATCGTTTCAACTTTTGCACCCAGTTCTGTGAAGACCGATGGAGCCACCTGGTAGGCGGCACCGTGGGCACAATCTACAACCAGCTTCAAGCCCTCCAGACTGCGTCGTGGCACGATGGTACTCTTGCAATACTCGATATAGCGGCCAGCCGCATCGGGATAACGCCGGGCTTTGCCCAGATCTGCCGCTTTGACCAACTCGATCGGTTCATTGAACCGTTCCTCAATATCATGCTCGATCTGATCCGCCAGCTTGGCACCCTGATGATTGAAGAACTTGATACCATTGTCATAATACGGATTGTGTGAGGCACTGATGACAATACCGGCATCGGCACGCGCTGCCTGTGACAAATACGCAATCGCTGGTGTCGGCATCGGCCCCAGCAGCAAAACATCCATACCGGCTGCAGACAAACCCGATTCCAGCGCAGATTCCAGTAAATAACCAGAGACACGGGTATCCTTGCCAATCACAACCTTGCCACTGCCACCACCGGCTTCAGCCAGCACCTTGCCGGCCGCCCATCCCAGTTTCAGCACCGCTTCAGGTGTCACGGGCCACTCACCGACAAGCCCCCTGATGCCGTCGGTTCCAAATAATCGTTGTTCCACTACACACTCCCTGCCGAGATAAATCTGACAATCAAGTTCTGTCCGGCAAGTTCTGTCCGGGTTTGATAGGTTACACATCCATGATTGATCCATCCTGTACCGCCTGCCAGACCGCCAGCGCATCACGGGTTGCGGCCACATCATGAACCCGAACCACGCTGGCACCATTCTGGACCGCCAATAATGCCAGTGTAACACTGCCCACCAGCCGATGATCCACATTACGACCGGTAATCGCCTGCAACATCGATTTGCGGGACAAACCTGCCAGCAACGGGCAGCCAAGTTCTCTGAAGCGATCGAATTCTCGCAGCAATTGCAGGTTGTGGTTTAGCGTCTTGCCAAAACCAAAACCCGGATCCAGCAGGATCTTGTGTGCCGCTATACCGGCTTCCCTGGCAGCCTGCAATCTGGATTGTAGAAAATCCATAACCTCGCTGACGACATTTTTATAAACAGGGGCTTGTTGCATCGTCCCGGGTTGGCCTTTTTTGTGCATCAGACAGACAGCAACACCCGATCTTGCCGCCAGCTCCAACGCACCGACCGCCTGCAATGCGTTGACGTCATTGATCAGACATACATTATTGGCCACCGCCTCACGCATCACTACCGTGTGGCTGGTATCAATCGACAACGGCAGGGGAAATCTCTCGGCCAGGGCTTCGATGACCGGTATTACACGATCCAGTTCCTCCTGGATACCGATACTGTTTGCCCCGGGACGGGTGGATTCGCCACCGATATCGAGGATATCAGCACCTTCTGACTGCATTTTCCCGGCTTGACGCAAGGCCGCATCCAGAGCCAGAAAGCGCCCACCATCAGAAAACGAGTCGGGTGTGATATTGAGTACCGCCATTACGGCCGGATGGCGGCTCGAATAGATCTGTTCTTGCAGTTGAAAACTCACACTATATCCTTACTACCAACAACACATGGTGCCGACAGAGTCTAGAAAATCTGCCTCAAGCAGAAGCATGACCGATCATGCCGCACACAAATATCGCTGGAAAGCGGCTTTTGGCTTCACAGACTGTGAACGTTGAACAGCAGGCCTTAGCGCAGTTGATCAGGTGCCCGGTGAGTCCGTAGCATGATCACCGGTTTTTTTTCGCTCAGAAACCAGGCCCGCTCACCGACCCCGTCCTTTGTAGAAGATTTATCAGGGGTCTTGGCAGCGACACCTTTTTTTCTGGGGCTGGCAGTACCAGCACCTTTTCCACTGGCACTGGAATCATCGCTGGTCCCTTGCGGTGGTTCTGGCTTCTTGCCATCAATGATGTCGTTGATCTGGGTTGAATCGAGTGTTTCCCAATCCAGCAGATACTGCGCCATCGTCTCCAGAGTCTCGCTGTTTTCCTCGATGAGTTTTCGCGCCAGTGCGTATTGCTCGGTAATAATCCGGGTGATTTCCTGGTCCACAATTTCGGCGGTTGCTTCGCTATGATCATGATGGGTAGCCATCTCACGACCGAGAAAGACCTCGGAATCATTACTGCCATAGACACGTGGCCCGAGTTTATCGCTCATGCCCCAGCGCTGCACCATCTTCCGCGCAAGGTCTGTTGCCTGCTCAAAATCGTTGGTAGCACCGGTAGTCATCTGCTGCATGAAAACTTCTTCAGCAATACGCCCACCCATCAGTACCGCAATTCTGGCCAACAGATATTTCTTGTCATGACTGTAGCGATCTTCCTCCGGCAACTGCATGGTCATACCCAGCGCACGGCCACGAGGGATAATGGTCACCTTGTGCACCGGATCTGTACCGCCGATGATCTTGGCAACAATGGTATGACCTGACTCGTGATAAGCGGTATTTCGACGTTCCTTTTCCGGCATCACCATTGAGCGACGTTCGACACCCATCAGCACCTTGTCTTTGGCCAGTTCAAATTCTTCCATATTGACCAGGCGCTTGCCCGCACGGGCGGCGAACAGGGCAGCCTCATTCACCAGATTTGCCAAATCGGCGCCGGAAAAACCCGGCGTACCACGTGCGATAATACTGGCACTGACATCGTCAGCTATCGGAACCTTTTTCATATGCACCTTGATAATCTGTTCCCGGCCCCGGATATCCGGCAGCGGCACAGTCACCTGGCGATCAAAACGACCTGGCCTCAACAAGGCGGGATCGAGTACATCCGGGCGATTCGTGGCTGCAATAACGATCACACCTTCATTGCCTTCAAACCCATCCATTTCTACCAATAACTGATTCAGGGTCTGTTCACGCTCATCATGGCCACCACCGAGACCTGCACCCCGTTGTCGACCTACAGCATCGATTTCATCAATAAAGATGATGCATGGCGCATTTTTCTTGGCCTGGATAAACATATCGCGAACCCGTGAGGCACCCACACCAACAAACATTTCAACAAAATCAGAACCGGAGATGGTGAAAAACGGCACCTTGGCTTCACCGGCGATGGCCTTGGCCAGCAGGGTTTTTCCGGTACCCGGACTGCCGGTCATCAAGACACCACTCGGTATCTTGCCACCCAAACGCTGGAATTTTGAAGGATCCTTGAGGAATTCAACCAGTTCGCCGACTTCTTCCTTGGCTTCGTCAATACCGGCAACATCCTGAAAGGTGATATTATTTTTATCTTCAGTCAATAACCTGGCATTGCTTTTGACAAATGACATAGGACAACGACCACCACCACCCTGCATTTGTCGCA
>CAZTLH010000201.1:0-5576 GCA_964614335.1 uncultured Gammaproteobacteria bacterium | reverse complement strand
CACCAGAATGAGAAATAGGATGGTATCCTTGCTTGATTGAAAAGGATATCACACGGGAGATCACAGGCAGGAAACGCGGGAAAGTGGTATGTCTATGATGATTATCTCAACCTTCTCAATGAGGGCACAGAGCCATTGTGATCAGGCACCCCGGATGAGCGGAAATTGATGTATTAGATCCAGTAACCCACAGAGGAGGAAAAAATGACAACACCAGGCTTTGCACCCATCCATTTTGCTCCGGCCCAGGTAGACATTGAACACCTGGCAGACGGGGGTTTGATCCTGAAATCACCGGTCAAGCTGGAAGCCTATGCAGACAAGGTCTGTGAGAAATTGGAATACTGGGCCAAAGCCAGCCCGGATCGGGTCTTTTTGCGTGAGAGGTCTTCACCAGAACACTGGCGTCAGGTGACCTACCGGGAAACCCTGGGTCACGTGCGTGCCATTGCCCAGGCCCTGCTTGATCGATCGATGAATACGGATACCCCGCTCGTCATTCTGTCAGAAAACAGTATTGATAACGCCTTGTTGCAGCTGGCCGCCCTGTATGTCGGCATCCCGGTGGCACCGATTTCTCCCGCTTATTCCCTGATGTCACAAGATCACGCCAAACTCAAATATATTATCGATCTGCTGCAACCGGTGTTGCTGTATGTCTCTGACGGCCAACGGTATAGCAAGGCCCTGGCGGCACTGGATCTGTGTAGGGTGGAAGTCGTGACCAGTGGTAGCCAGCCGGAGGGTATTTCGGCCACGTTGATAGCCGAACTGATGGCAACAACACCAACGGCAGCAGTAGACATGGCTTATGCTGGCGTAGGGCCCGATAGTATTGCCAAGATTCTGTTTACCTCCGGGTCTACCGGGCTGCCGAAGGGTGTGATTAATACCCAGCGAATGCTTTGTTCCAATCAGCAGGCGATCGCCCAGGTTTGGCCGTTTCTGGCAGAAGCAGCACCGGAAATCCTGGATTGGTTGCCATGGAATCATACCTTTGGGGCCAATCACAATTTTAATATGATGCTGTTTCACGGCGGGACGCTGAATATCGATAGCGGCAAACCGGCACCCGGTCTGATTGAACAAAGTGTGGCCAATCTGCGTGAGATCAGCCCTACGCTGTATTTTAATGTGCCCCAGGGTTTTGCTGTGTTGTTGCCGTACCTGGAGGCAGACGAGACCTTGCGTGAACGTTTTTTTGCTCGTCTCCAGCTGATCTTTTATGCCGGTGCGGATCTGCCACAAAATTTGTGGACGCGTATTGAGTCACTGTCGGTGAAGTCTCGTGGGCTACGGGTCCCGATGGTGTCGGCCTGGGGCTCGACCGAAACCGCGCCGCTGATTACCTCGGTTCATTTCCCGATCGAACGAGCCGGCGTAATCGGTCTGCCGGCACCGGGTTGTGTGGTCAAAATGGTGCCCAATAACGACAAAATGGAACTTCGGGTCAAAGGACCCAATATCACACCGGGGTACTGGCATAACCCGCAGCTGACCCGGGAAGTTTTCGATGAGCAGGGCTTTTATCTCATGGGTGACGCCGGTCGTTTACTGGATGAAGAGGATCCGGTCAAAGGGATCTGTTTTGATGGTCGTGTAGCCGAAGACTTTAAACTCAATACCGGTGTCTGGGTCCATGTGGGGGCTTTACGGATGGCTGCAATTTCCGCTGCAGCGCCGCTCATCCAGGATGCCGTGGTGACCGGGCAGGGCAGGGATGAAGTCGGCTTGTTGATTTTTCCCAGTTTGGCCGGTTGTCGTTCGCTGTGTGTTGAAGGTGATGATCTGGATTTGATGGCGCTGATCAATACTACCGTGGTGATCGAGAATCTGCGGCAAAAACTGGCTGTATATAACCGCAATCACGCCGCCAGCAGTTTGCGGTTTGCCCGTGTTGTCATGATGGCTGAGCCACCTAGCATCGATGCCAACGAAATTACCGACAAGGGCTATATTAATCAGCATGCTGTCCTGGAACGACGTGCCGATCTGGTGGAGCAGTTGTATGCCGGTTCCTTGCCCCAGATTTTGGTGCTTTAACCCATTACGCCGTGAGAATAAAGCCATGAGAATACTGTGATGACGAAGTCTTCTACCCCATCGGCTGTGGCCATTCGCTATGATGATGTCTGGCTGGTGGATGGTCTGCGTACCGGTTTTGCCGATTACAACAGCACCCTGGCCAAAGTGTCGCCCACCGACCTGGGTATCGCCGTGGCCCGGGCGTTGTTGGCCAAGGGTCCCCTGTCAGCCACCGATATCGATGCCGTGATCGCTACCAATATGGCGCAGGCCAGTTTTGATGCCTATTACCTGCCACGTCATATTGGCTTGTATGCCGGTGTACCGCAGGCGGTACCGGCCATTTTTGTGCATCGGTTATGTGGCTCCGGATTCGAAACCCTGATCCAGGCCGCTGACAACATCCAGCTCGGCAAGCTGCAGCTGGCTTTGTGTGTCGGGACCGAGTCCATGAGTCGAAACCCGGTGGCCGCCTATACCCATCGTGAAGGCTTTCGCATGGGTCAGGTGGAGTTTAAGGATTTTTTGTGGGAATCGCTCAGTGATCCGGCGCCGCAGATGGCCATGGGCGTCACGGCAGAAAATCTGGCCCGGCAATATGCCATCACCCGTGCTGATGTGGATGCCTATGCCGCACGAAGTTTTGCCGGTGCCAGTGCAGCCCGCGAAGCCGGCTTTTTTGCCGCTGAAATCACCCCTTTAACGAGTCGGGAGTTTGAACTGGAAGGTTATGCCGCACGGAGTATACGCCTGCCGCGCGGGGTGAAATCCTTTGCTGTTGATGAGCATGTCAAGGACACGCCACTGACGGTATTGGAGAAACTGCGTCCGGTCTTTGGCGGGGTGCAAACGGGTGGCAACAGTTCGGCAATTGTGGACGGGGCGGCGGCTTGTCTGGTGGCTGCGGGTGACTATGCCCGGCAAAAGGCCCTGCAACCGCTGGCGCGTATTGTCGCGACCAGCGCGGTGGGTGTACCACCGGAGGTCATGGGTATTGGCCCGGTACCGGCAATATGTGCGGTGCTGGAGAAAACCGGGCTGGATCTGGCCGATATTGATCGTTTTGAAATCAACGAGGCCTTTGCCGCCCAATACCTGGCTGTCGAACGCGAACTGGGGCTGGATCGTAACAAGGTCAATGTCAACGGCGGTGCCATAGCGATCGGTCACCCCCTGGCAGCAACGGGTTTGCGCTGTACCTTGACCCTGGCCAGAGAGCTGCAAGCGCAGGGCTTGCGTTACGGAATCTCTTCCGCCTGCTGTGGTGGTGGCCAGGGGGTTGCGGTATTGATCGAAAATGTTTCAATACAGGTGCCAAAGACAAATCATGCCAGTCATGACCACTAACATGAGGTTTGTTCACGATGTCTGATCAGCCACAGCAAGCGTCAAATGATGTCTCTTATACTATTGAAGAGCATGGTGTTGCCGTGTTGCGACTGGATCGCGCGGCCAAACGCAATGCCATCAATGACCGTATGATCGATGGTCTCAATCGATTTTTCAGCCAGCCGCCAGCCGCTGCCCGGGTGGTGGTGCTTTATGGTGCCGGTGATCATTTCTGTGCCGGTCTGGATCTGGCTGAACATACCGAACGTGATGCCATTGCGGTCATGCGTCATTCACAACTTTGGCATGCCACATTTCGTCAAATTGAATACGGCGGTTTGCCGGTAGTTGCCGCATTACAGGGTGCCGTGATCGGCGGGGGTCTGGAACTGGCCCTGGCGACGCATGTACGGGTGGCCGATCGCAGTGTGTTTTATGCCTTGCCGGAAGGTCGCCGTGGAATCTTTGTCGGCGGTGGTGCCAGTGTCCGTGTGACCCGCGTGATCGGTGCAGATCGGTGTCGTGAGATGATGTTGACCGGGCGTCATTTTCAGGCGGACCAGGGCCAGTCTCTCGGCTTGTCGCATTATCTTGTAGAGCAGGGACAGGCGCTGGAAAAGGCACTGGAATTGGCGCGTGAGATTGCGGCTAATGCCCCGACCTCGAATTACATGATGCTCAATGCATTGACCCGGATCGAGAAGATGTCGAGTGAGGAAGGCTACTTTACCGAGTCATTAGCAGTTGCGCTGACCCAGACCAGTGCGGATTCACGAGAGGGGATGAAGGCATTTCTGGAGAAACGTGATGTGCGCTTTAAGGACGACAAGAAATGATTGTCTTGTTGATACGTTGTTTTTAAATTTTGAAGCACCCCTGATGTATTGCTGATCAAGACGCATCTGAAGTGCTGTTACAGGATTTACAAGTTGCCGCGAGGATATCTGCTGCTATGGAGAAACATTATGATGTGGTTATTGTCGGCGGCGCCATTATGGGTAGTTCGCTGGCCTATCATCTGGCTGTAGACAAGACCTTTAGCGGTTCGGTTCTGGTGCTTGAAAAGGATTTTAGCTACCAGAGATGTTCTACTACACTTTCAGCCGGTTCCATCAGACAACAGTTTTCAACAGCAGGCAATATCTGTATGTCACAGTACGGTGTGGAATTTCTTCACCATGCTGAAGACTGGCTGGAAGTGGATGGGATTCGTCCTCAAATCAGTTTTATCGAGAGAGGCTATCTGCTACTGGCTTCAGCCAGCGGCGAAGAGATTCTTAAACACAATCACGATCAGCAATGTCTACGCCATGCGCCGGTCTCGCTGTATACGCCAAACCAGATACAACAGCGGTTTCCCTGGCTCAATATCGAAGGGATTGCGCTGGCAGCGCTGGGCGAGGAAGGAGAAGGCTGGTTCAGTCCTGATGGCTTGCTCGGCGGCTTAAAACGCAAGGCCAGGGCCGGAGGTGTTACGTATTCCAGGGCCCGGGTTGTGGGTATTGACCTACAACAACATACGGTCAGTGCCGTTACCCTCGATGATGGCAGCAAAATCGGGTGTGGAACCCTGGTCAATGCAGCGGGTTGTAATGCCCACCAAGTCGCCGCCATGGCAGGTCTCGATTTGCCGGTGGAATCGAGGAAGCGTTTTGTCTTTGTTTTTGATTGTCGGGAATCACTGGGGCCTTGCCCATTGGTCGTTGACCCCAGTGGTCTGTATTTTCGCCCCGAGGGGCAATATTATATCTGTGGTATGTCCCCGAAAGCGGAAGTGGATCCTGAGTGCTATGACTTCGACATCGATTATTCACTGTTTGAGGAAGAGATATGGCCCTTGCTCGCCCATCGGGTGCCTGCTTTCGAGGCCATTAAGCTGATCAATGCCTGGGCCGGTCATTATGCCTATAACACCCTGGACCAGAATGCGGTGCTTGGTCCGCACCCGGACATGGATAATTTTCTGTTTATGAACGGTTTCAGCGGTCATGGCATCCAGCAGGCCCCGGCCGTGGGTCGTGGTGTGGCCGAGCTGATCACCTATGGTGATTATCGGACTCTGGATCTGCACTGTTTCGACTACCAGCGTATCACCAACAAGCAGCCACTCAGAGAGCTGAATGTGATTTAAAGGGTTTGCAAAGGTCTTGTTACTGGTTGCAGCTGGCGAGCACGAGGAGTGTCCGTGTCAGCGCCGTCGAAATCAGCGTGGAACAGGGTGT
>CAZTLH010000200.1:0-5593 GCA_964614335.1 uncultured Gammaproteobacteria bacterium | reverse complement strand
TCACCCTGGTTCTACCAGCAAACTGGACGGTTGTGTTAGTGATGGCATTGGTGGTTCCAGCCGATCAGTCGTGAGGTTGTTTGTGGTATGTCTGGACGCCAGCATCGTGGCAACAGGGGAGACGCCTGGGCCCAGATTGTCAATACCGAGCAGCATCTGATTTTGTTGATGTTGTTGAACACAACGAACGATGCCAACATGCCAGGCTTGTTGGTCGATATTCATGGCCGGAATCGTCCCTGGGTCCGTTGATAACCCGGTAGAGGTGCCATAAAGGCAAAGACCGGCTGGACTTTCATTGATTCTGTGCCAGTTCTCGATCTGGTATTCAGTTGCCGATTCGAAACGTTTTAGATATTGTGAGATAAATTGAAAACGGCATACGGTAAGGTCCCGGTCTCTGGATGTGATTTGTTGCAGCATAAAGTCTGGAATGAACAAGGATTTATTGTGCAGCAAATGGTGACAAGTGTGCAGACCAATGACCACATCGCAGTCAGATTCTTTGCGAAGACGTTCATTTTTTCGGCTTGGAGCCAGATCCCAGGTACGTAGTGCCTGGGAGACAAAAAATCTATCTGTGGCTATGGCGGGGTATTTTTTGCTATGACGTTCTCGCCATAGTAAATGCAGTTGCGAAATCAACGGCCTGGTATCCAAAAGCCAAAGCTTTTTGTTTTCGCCATCCGGGTCAGTCAGTCCCCGTGGTTTTGTCGGCTGATCAAGTAGTGGGTCGATGACAAACTTTCCCCGGTTTCTACCTGGTGTTTTGTATTCTTCGAGTCTGGCTGACGAACTGTACTCATCGAGAAAGGCGTTTGCTGCTTTGGTGGTAATGTATATTTGCTGATAGGGGTTGAAAATGCCGGTCAGTAACGCCTGCAGATAAATATCTGCAATTGCGGACATCTTCTCCGGATTTCGTGGGTGAGGGCTACGCTGTAGTTGTTGTTTTGGCGGGCAGGAGTGAAAGAGTTGATGTATTTCAAACCATAGACCCTCGGGTATGGGTTGATACTGCGAGCTCGAACGGTAATAGGTCAGGAACAGATGGTACAAAGCGCGCTGGGTTAGTTTGGCTATGGGTACGGATGCGAGAAAACTGCGTGATTGTTGCGACAGAATAATCTTGTAGCCATAGGCCATTTCCATTTCGAGTTCAGCACAGATTGAGGCATCTATTTTTAGAGCGTCGAATACAGGCAGTCTGCAGCTGCCCAAACTCTGGTCAATGGTATCTTCCAGGCGAAATAGTGGGTGTTGACAGGCTTCGAGTTGCTGCCAGCGGATTGCTGGTTTCATGCTACAGCGATTTTGCTTCTTTAGTCGCTCAAGAATTTGTTGCAGACAAACCGAAGTATTATCCCATGGCAGATGGTTAAGCCAATCTTTGCTGTCGATGATTTCTCTTCGAGCCGCTTTTGAAACAGGTTCCTGACGGGGTACAGATAGAAGCAGGGCCATGGTAACGGTTATTGTACTTAAAGTTGGCGCATAGTTTGCAATGTGGTTAATACGTCCGTCAGTGATAGGTCCGAAGTTTCGGTGCTTGTCCGTGCCTTGTACTCGATTGAACCGGCTTTCAAGCCACGCTCACTGAGCACCAGACGATGTGGTATGCCGATTAAATCCATATCAGCAAACATTGCGCCAGGACGCTCTTCGCGGTCATCGAGCAATACTTCAAAACCGGTCTCCGACAGTTTCAGGTAAAGTTCCTCGACGGCCTTTGCAACGGTCGCTGAACGATGAAAGCCTATGGGTATGATCGCAACCTCGAATGGTGAGATATTGACTGGCCAGACGATACCTCGATTATCATGATGTTGTTCAATCGCGGCGGCAACTACCCGGGTGATGCCAATGCCATAACAACCCATTTGCAGCGTTCTGCTGATACCATGTTCGTCCAGCACCGTGGCATCCAGGTGTTTGCTGTATTTGTCTCCCAGTTGGAAGATATGACCCACTTCGACACCTCTGCAGATCCGAAGATGGATTTCTTCATGGTCTTCACATACTGGGCAGGGATCCCCTTCCACCACTCTTCGAAGGTCGGCAATTTCGGGCTCCGGTAAATCCCGTCCCCAGTTGACACCGCGAAAATGATAGCCGTCACGATTTGCACCACAGATAAAATCATTCAGTCGTGCCGCACTTTCATCGACAATGACCGGTATGGCCAGATTTACGGGGCCGATGGAGCCTGGAGAGCAACTGGTGGACAGACGAATGTCTTCTGCGCTGGCAAAACACAATGGTTTGGCTACCAATGGGTGTTTCTCGGCTTTGGTTAGATTGACTTCATGATCACCGCGTAATACCAGGGCCACAATGCCGCCGCTGCCATTGACGAGTAGTGTTTTTACCGTGGTCGATGGTGATACGGCAAGGTGCAGTGATAACTCGCTGATGGTTTCGACGCCTGGTGTGGCAATTTCTGTCATATTTTCTGTGGCGGGTAGACGTTTTCCCAGTGGCGGCAGAGCGGTGGTGAGCTCGACATTGCTGGCGGTGCCGCAGTGGTCACAGATCGCAATGGAATCCTCTCCGGAATCTGCCAGTACATGAAACTCATCTGAAGTGCTGCCACCAATGGCACCGCTGTCTGCGGTTACTGCACGGGCATCGAGACCGAGTCTGGCAAAAATACGGAAGTAGGTATCTTTCATGATTCGGTAAGATTGATCCAGGCCTTCTGTATCAATGTCGAAGGAGTAAGCATCTTTCATGATGAATTCGCGTGATCGCATGACACCGAAACGGGGACGTATTTCATCCCGGAATTTGGTTTGGACCTGATAGACATTCAGTGGTAGTTCCCGATAACTTCGTAATTGATTGGCGATCAGTGTGGTCACCACTTCTTCATGAGTGGGTCCGAAACAGAATTCACGCTGGTGACGATCCTTCAGGCGCAATAATTCCGGTCCATATTCCTGCCAACGTCCCGAAGCCTGCCACAACTCGGCAGGCTGAATTGCAGGCATCAGGATTTCCTGGGCGCCTGCACTGTTCATTTCTTGGCGTACAATGGTGGCTACTTTTTGCACCACACGCAAACCCAGTGGTAGCCAGTTATAGAGACCGGCAGCAACCTTTCTGATCATACCGGCACGCAACATCAACTGATGACTGATAATTTCGGCATCGGCGGGGGTTTCTTTCAAGGTGGGCAGTAGTAATTGACTTGTACGCATCGGCGGATTCCATATGAAATAGCAGAAAAATTGATAAATTGGGGCGGGTGTCACAGGCTTTGCCTGCATGCTGAAAGGATAGCTTTTTTCAGCATGCAGGGCCAGCCTGTCAAACAATCAGTCTATAAAAAAACTGCAGTACAAAAGAATCAAAAAGTCAGATTACTGTCTGGATACAATCGTAAATAGCAGATTCGGAAATTACTGTTCGCTGTCATGCAAGGTTAACAGCAACTCCTCAAAATTGCTGATAGGGGGTAGACAATGACCGAGTCTGCAATGGTAAGCCACTACCTTTTCCGAGACCGGTTTGTCAGCCAGGGCAGACGGGATTATTGTGGCCTCATTGGGCAACAAACAAAGCTGCAGTGTTGGTAGACAGGCGCTTGCCAGTTGTTGTAGCCAGGGATTCATCCCGGATCGTGGTCCACGCAAAATTACGGTTTGCCAGGGCTGTTGTAATGACAGTGATGCCGAAACCAGGCTGCAATGGTGTGCAGGAGCGCGTAACACCACCCCACTGGTAGCTTCCAGCAATTGTTGTTGTGCCTTGAGGTAACGAGGTTCAACCATCAGGGAACCCAGTTGGCCCAGAATCCGGGCCATAATCCCGTTACCGGAAGGTATGGCATCATCTGAGGCGGGTCGATGTCGGTGCAAAACATTTTCATCATCATCGGCAGTAAAGTAAAAGTCGCCTTCACCGGTGGCAAAGTGTTCAAGTACCACATTGGCCAGATCACAAGCCCACTCCAGCAGACCCTCTTCCCAATGGACCTGGATGATAGACAGGATGGCATCGAGCATGTGTGCATAGTCATCGAGGAATGCCTCACCATGACTGATGCCACCGCGATATACCGCCAGCAATCGCCCATCTTTCCATAGCGACTGCCGTATAAAGTGTAAAGCATCAATGGCTGAATCTATAGCATTCTGTTGGCCGAGATACCAACCGGCACGGGCCATGGCGGCACAGGTCATTGCATTCCATGCACACAGAATTTTATCATCCAGACCCGGCCGAATTCGCTGTTGGCGTTGTTGCAGCAATACTGACCGTGCGTGTTGTAATTGTTGGGCGGTTTCCGTAGTAGTCTGTTGCAGTGTATTGGCCACTTGCTCAATCGATTGTTTGATCTGAAGATGCCATCGCCCCTCAAAGTTGGCATCCTGATCCAGGCCATAATGCAGTATCAGGGCTTGTTGACAGGTGTCTGGCAGACAATGCGAGATTTGTTCCTTGCTCCAGATATAATATTGTCCTTCAATGCCTTCGGCATCGGCATCAAGACTGGAAAAATAGCCACCTTGTGGATCCTGCATTTCGTCCAGAATCCAGTCAATTGTTTGTGCGGCCACCTGATGATAGCGGCTGTTTTGATCGAGAATCCAGACTTCGGCAAACAGACGAAGTAACTGGGCGTTGTCATAGAGCATTTTTTCAAAATGCGGAATTTGCCATTTGTCGTCGTTGCTGTAGCGAAAAAAACCACCGGCCAAATGATCGAATAATCCGCTATCGGCAATGGTCAACAAGGTTTGCTGGGCCATGGTATTGGCCAGCCGGTTTTGCTGTTCGGTTTGATTCGCCATATTGGCCGTGGCATATTGCAAACAAAAATCCAATCGTGCGGGTTGTGGGAATTTCGGAGCACCACCAAAACCACCGAAATCGTCATCAAACTCGTCCTGTAATTGCTCCAGACAAGCCCTCGATATATCGTCAGGCAGTGATTCTTGTGGACGTTGTTCGATTTGTGTGAGGGTTTGGCAAATGGCCTCATGGTGTTTTGATAGTTGTGCTTTGTGTTTTCGGTAGTGCGCTGCAACCTGACGCAATACATCCTGAAAACCGGGCATACCATAACGGGCATCCGGTGGAAAATAGGTGCCGGCAAAGAAAGGCGTTAATGTCGTCGGATCCAATGCCAGTGTTAACGGCCAGCCACCCGCTCTGCGGGTAAGAATTTGGTGGACCATTTGATAGGTTTTATCCAGATCCGGTCTTTCTTCCCGGTCGACTTTAATACAGACATAGAGTTCGTTCATCAGTGTTGCTGTGGTTTCATCAGCAAATGATTCATGGGCCATGACGTGGCACCAGTGACAGGCCGCATAGCCTATGGATAGCAAAATCGGTACATCGAGTTCCCGTGCCAGACTCAGGGCCTGGTTATCCCAGGGTTGCCAGTGCACCGGATTATCCGCATGCTGCAGTAAATAAGGGCTGGTGGCAGTATCCAGTCGATTAGTGGTTGAGGACAATGATCTGGCTCCAATATGGGGTCTGTGAGGATTACAGTATAACCTCAGTAAATCACTCAACAATAACATCTTCGCTAGGAGGCTGTCCGAGAACAGGAGTCGACCGGTTTGTTGCTCCTGCAAAA
>CAZTLH010000199.1:0-5621 GCA_964614335.1 uncultured Gammaproteobacteria bacterium | reverse complement strand
ATGATTCCGGCATTGAAAGCGATTGTCGCCCACTATGCCATGGACACTGCATGGGAATGTCTTCGGCCGCCATTGGTAGAGCTCGAAGGAGCACAGAAACAAGCCTTGTTACAACGGCTTGAACAAAACCATTTTTCCATGCCAGGCTTGACGGAGGGCTGAAATAGGCGTGTCAACGCGACCAACAATCTGTCGTAGGTCCTTGGGTGCCTGTTGAAGTCAGGGTCATCGGTGAACAACCCGGGTCCGATATTCCCGAGGTTTTTACTCCATTGACAGTAAAACCGGTGCTTGAAATACTGGTGACAGTAAATGTGTAGTAATAGTCGGAGGCAGAATTGGTGGGCGGTGCTGTGACCGGGTAGGGTAGATTGGCCAGTGTGGCCGTAAACACCAGGTTGGTGGCATAGTAAGATGTTTCCAGGTTGCTGATTTCTGATAAGCCGATCATGGCCTTCGAGCGCTGGGTTTTACGGGCATAATCCTGGTAACTGGGAATTGCAATGGCAGCTAATATACCAATAATCGCGATGACCACCAGTAATTCGATCAAGGTAAAGCCATGGTTGGGTTGAGAAAATATTATCAAACCCTCCTCATGATTGTTTTGTGGCATGCGTTGTCCCTTAATTATTCAGTTGATACCAATAAGTTTTTGTTGTACTACCACACACCAGCCCCTGAACCAGCGTGATATTTGCTCCAGTCGGTGAAACAACGGTTGCTGTGATTTTACAGTCACCAGCGGTTACGACTGCCGGTGGGCCGCCAGTATACCCGGTCGGGTATTGATAGGCTGTATTTTGCAATACCGACTCAGCAATTTGAAATATTTTGGTTTGCTCTTGCGCGGCAATTCCCATATTCAGCTCCAGACTTGATGTACTCAGCGCAGTAATTCCAAGCAGAGACATCACCAGCAAAAATATCAGGCTGATCACCAATACCATTCCGGATTGCTGCCGGGTCATCGATCGCCTGGGATATGATAAGTGTTGTAGCATATTTATTTTAATTACGAATTTTGATCGCGGTTTCATACACCTGCCGTTTAACCCGGAGTGTGCTGGAGTTGGTCACTGTCAGTGTCGCAGGATCAACTGTCTGGTCGAGTAGGGTATAGGTACCAGTATCCACATCGGCGCTGGTTCCAAATTGACCACCCTCATTGTTACCACCTGCGGCGGAAGCACCGGGATCGTAATTACTGATACTGCGTGTGAGAATGGCTAGTTTAACCCCTTTCACTGGATTGCTGGGTGTGTGAGGAGCCACATAACTATTTGGGAAACCATCGCCGGTGCTGTCCTCGGCAAACAGAAAGCGCAAAAATTCGATGCCCTCAACCAATTCTTGATTGTTGCCCTGGGCATCGGTTCGGGTTAAGACTGGAACACTGCGGGTTGTGTTGAAAAAGATTTGATAACTGCGGCGTTCCAGACGACGGACCTGGGTCTGGCTGGCAATGGTATAGGGATTGCTTAGATTGTTATAGAATTCCAGACGATTACCACTTTTGACTTCTTTGATATGCCTGACTTCGGCATTGATACAATCGGTGATGATGACATAATCATCTGTGGCAAAACTGCTGACATCGTTAAGCTCGATGGTTTTACCGCTGCTGACGTCAAGTGCCAGTGCCGGGAGTGTGATGGCAAGATAATCCAGACTGACGTATTGCACGGTAATGGCATCACCATCACTGGCAGAAGTGCCACCCCAGATATATTGCCAGCTGCTCGAGGGGATGGAGCCGCAGGCGAGATAACCGGTATACCCGGCCATGCGGAGATCATTGGTGATAAACTGCATGGCGAAACGGGCATTTTCCTGCATCCGGGAACGGTAGTCCTGTACTTCATAATTTTTCTTCGAGTTATTCATTACTGCGCCGACACCACCCAGCACAACCAGACCCAGAACCAGTGCAACCAGCAGTTCAATCATGGTAAAACCACGGCAATGGCTGCTTGTCGGCGGTCTGTTCACAGGACTGCCTCGATCTTGATGCTGTCCGTATCAGATTTGCTGGTGCCACATATCGTTGCAGTTGGAGCACTCGTATCGTGTGTTCTCAGACGTGTCCAGTAAACTTCCACAGTATACGTAGTCCCTGAAGAATTGGTGATACACGCGCCACCAGCGGGCAGGACTTTGGTATTTTGAATTTGGGCGTACCAACATGCCAGGTTATTGCTGTCTGAAATCGTTGCCGGGATCGATAAGGTCGTACACGTACCTGGTGTCCCGGTGTAATTGCCCGGAGTGGCACTCATACGCATTTCATCGAGAATTTCATTGGCCAGAAAACTGGCCTGGGTGCGGGCGTATGCGCTGGTCGTGAAATTCATACCGTTTGCCTGCATCATGGCAATACCCAGCAAACCGACGGATAACACAATAATTGAGATCAGCACTTCAATGAGTGTGAAGCCCGCTACAGTAGATGCTCCAACCTGACGATTTTGTATGGAATATTTTAATGGCATGGTGTTATGTGCAGATATTTCTCAGACGGGACGAGTACGAATCGAAATTGCAGGCCAGCGGAAAAATACAATCTATCAAGGTAACTATACATTGTGAAAATGAATTATCAAGTAAACGGCCACGAATACAGCCGTTTCTGCAGGAAATTTGATAACAAGGATTTATTGTCTGCGTTCGAGCGCATCATGCCGCCTTGCGCCACTCAATCACAGAATAACAAAATCTATCACCGTCATCCCCGTATATCTTCTTCTACCGTCATCCCCGAGTATCTTCTACTGTCATCCCCGAGTATCTTCTACTGTCATCCCCGCGAAGGCGGAGATCCATGACCTGGCCTCAAGCGATGATGTCTCCGGTAATTTTCAATAGAGAATATGTTAATGGTGTAACCGGCAATAGTAAAATTTCATCACCCCAAGGACTTGCTTTGACGACCAGATTTTCTGGATTCCCGCCTTCGCGGGAATGAGTGCGCTACGGCTACAAAGATGAAACACGGGATTTGCTGACTGTTTTAGAACGCCTCATTCCGCCCTGCGGCACCCAATCATAGAGTAATAAAATCAATTGCTTATAATTTTGTTATTCAAGAGTCCGTTGGGCGTTTATGGACATCGTGAGAAAAAACTCTTACCAAATTCAGAGGTAGTGGGAGTTCCTGAAGGGCGTAAATACGACGGGTAATTATGTGATGAAATCGGTATACTTTCCCGTTGTTACAGTTTTGGGTATATCAAAAATAATATGGATAACACTACCAAATTACAAAATCCGGTTTGTCGGCTGGGCGTGTTGGTCTGCAATCTTGGTACGCCTGACTCGCCGACGGCAATTGATGTGCGTCGCTATCTTCGTCAATTCCTCTGGGACCCAAGAGTGGTCGAGATGCCGAGACTGGTCTGGTGGTTTATCCTGCATCTGGGGATTTTGACCACGCGTCCCCGTAAATCAGCAGCAGCGTATAGCCGGGTCTGGACCCAGGAGGGTTCGCCATTACTGGAGATTTCCAAAAGACAAACACTGAAACTCCAGTCCAGTCTGACCGCTTCGATGGCTGTTCCTGTCAAAGTCGTATTGGCCATGCGCTATGGAAAGCCTTCCATAACAGCAGGATTGCAGCAATTGCGGGATGCCGGTGCGGATAAAATCCTGGTGTTGCCAATGTACCCGCAGTATTCGGCCACCACCACGGCCTCAACCTTCGATGCCATTGCAGGACAATTTCGAAACTGGCGAAATATCCCGGAGATGCGCTATATTAGTCGGTACTATCACGAGTCAGCCTATATTGAGGCACTGGCAAGTGGAGTACATGAATATTGGGCCCAAAAAGGCCGTCAGGGTTTGTTGTTGATGTCTTTTCACGGGATACCGCAAAAATATGCCGATGCCGGCGATCCGTATTATGTGGAATGTCAGCAAACAGGGCAGTTGCTGGCGCGGGCACTTGGTCTTGGTCAAGACGAATGGAAGTTGAGTTTTCAGTCCCGGCTGGGTGCACAAGCCTGGCTGAAGCCGTATACTGACCATACATTGCGTGAACTGGCTGAAACAGGTACGCGCTCAGTGCAGGTGCTGTGTCCTGGTTTTAGTGTTGATTGTCTGGAGACACTGGATGAAATTGCTGTAGAAAATCGCGAGGTTTTTCTTGCTGCAGGTGGCGAATACTACGACTATATCCCTTGTCTCAATGACAGTGATCAGCAGATTGCCTGCATGTCGACATTGGTAAATAAACATACGCAAGGCTGGCTGGAGTCCGTTTGAAATGCCCAAATCTAATGATAAAGTATTGCTGGTTGTAGCCCATGGTAGTCGTCAACAGACTTCCAATGACCAAATTCGGCAGCTGGTTGCACGCTTGTCTGCCCACAACGACCCGCTGTACAGCGAGATTTTGCCAGCCTTTCTGGAGTTCGAAGAACCTTCGATCACCATGGCGATTGGGCAACAAGTCGATAAAGGTGTTCGGGAGATCGTTGTCTTGCCTTATTTTCTGGCCAATGGGCGTCATGTCAAGGAAGATATTCCGGCACAAATCAGGATCAGCCAAGCCCAATTCCCGGATGTAAACATCACACTGGCAGGACATCTCGGTGCAGCCGCCGGGATGCCGGATCTGATATTCAAACATCTGCTGCAGACGGCTTCCAAGAGGGGTGAAAAGCAATGAATATGACCTTGAGTCGAATCGCGGAACAGGGCCAGAATGGCGCAGCCATGATGCCCATCATACAAGGCGTTGCCCGCGCCGCCGAAGAAATATCGGCACTGTTGCGTTCTGCAGTCTTCAAGGATGCTTTGGGCGAAGCCGGTGCCGAAAATGTACAGGGTGAACAACAGCAGAAGCTTGATGTGTTGACTGACGAGATCTTTTATCAGGAAATGCGTTCCACTGGCTTTGTCTGTGCTGTGGGTTCAGAAGAGCAGGAACAGTTACAGCTGATCGAGGAATATGCCGGTGCGGACTGGCTGGTCCTGGTTGATCCTCTCGATGGTTCGTCAAATCTGGATATAAATGGTCCGGTGGGTACGATATTTTCTATTGTTAAACGCAAGAGTGAGAACTCAAAAAAACCTGTGGTGGAAGATTGTCTGCAGACAGGTGACGAGATCGCTGCGGCGGGTTACGTGCTTTATGGACCAGCCACATTGCTGGTTTGTTCGGTTGGAAATGGTGTTGAAGGCTATAGTGTTAACCCGGGAACTTCACGTTTTGAATTAAGTCATCCGGATATAAAAATACCTTCTACCGGTGGTTATTACTCGGTCAATCAGGCTAATTCTTCTTCCTGGCTGGGTGATATGGAAGCCCGGTTGACCAGCATGAAACAACAGACGGGTCTCGGCATGCGTTATGTGGGTTCCATGGTGGCCGATATGCATCGCACTTTACTCAAGGGCGGAATTTTCCTGTATCCGGCCGATGACAAGAAACCGAATGGTAAATTGCGTTTATTGTATGAAGCAATACCGATGGGTTTTTTGATGGAACAGGCAGGCGGCAAGGCCATGTGTGCTGAGGGCAGGGTGCTGGCCTTGATGCCACAGGCCCTGCATCAACGCACACCGGTGTTCCTCGGAGCGGCGGCGGCAGTTGACAGTCTTTTACTCTGTATAAGTAC
>CAZTLH010000198.1:0-5673 GCA_964614335.1 uncultured Gammaproteobacteria bacterium | reverse complement strand
GAATACGGCGGCTTGACTCGATCTTTTTAGGCGACAGGTACCTTGACAATTATCGGGGATGAACCGAGACTATGAAGCAAAAGTGCCCAGCCAGGCAAGCGTTCCCCGCTCACGCGGGGATGAACCGGTTTGTCCTTTTCGACTACGGCAACCATGGCCGCGTTCCCCGCTCACGCGGGGATGAACCGGTTACATTTATGAGTATATCGAAAATGAATAAGCGTTCCCCGCTCACGCGGGGATGAACCGATACAGAGATATGAATACAAAGTGACGGCCTAGCGTTCCCCGCTCACGCGGGGATGAACCGTTGAGGTCACGGTAATGTCTGATGTGGCAAAAGCGTTCCCCGCTTACGCGGGGATGAACCGCTGCATACACTGGTGTAACGACCGGGACAGTAGCGTTCCCCGCTCACGCGGAGATGAACCGGGGTTTGCTTCTGACGCGCCATTGGACAAGGCCGCGTTCCCCGCTCACGCGGGGATGAACCGACGCGGCTACAGTAATACCACGCGCCATACCGGCGTTCCCCGCTCACGCGGGGATGAGCGGGAACGGCTGTAACTTCACTGATTGTGCTGCATTGTGGTCGCATAAAAGCGCAACAATGGAGACCGGTGGCCATTCGTCCACTGATACACCCTGGCCGGGTGTATCCGGTATGGCTGTTTCTTGGCTTCGACTTCGATTCGGTAATAGCCGGCCGGCAGGCGACTCACCCACCAGTAGCCAGCAGTATCGCTGACCGGATGTAGACCACGCACCGACCATTGCCGACAATGACGGGTGGTGCTACGGGTGCTCAACTGGCCAGCCAGACAGTGGCGTATGTGGAAATGTATGTCCGCCAGACCCTGCTGTCTGCCCTGATCTGATTGCGCCAACACGACCCGTCCGCTCAAGGCATAGCCTTGATCGGGAATGTATCGCAACGATGCGGCATACGCGGTGCTACTCATCATCAGGAGCAACACCGGCAGTAATCGCCAATATCGGCCATGCAGCCATTCCTGCCAGACCCATGCTGCACCGGTTTTATTGGGTCTCTTTTGCTGTCCGGGTAAAGCCGGAACAGTGAAAACCAGGGCCAGTCTGAGCCTTTGTATTCGCGGCTGATGCATTGACAGAACGGCGTTGGCAGCCGCCAGTTTTATATTCTGAACCAATTGCAGTCCGATCCTGGGCTGTTCGCTGTCAACCCTGTATCTCATGTTCTGTCTTCAAGAACTTCGGCGATCAGATCCATGGTTTTTTGCAGCGCCCCCTTGTTGCGTTTGACCAGGGCCCGTCCTGCTTCACCAGCCAGAAAACGGGCTTCGGGATCATGCAGCAGTCGATGTATCTGGGTCACGATATCGTCTTCTGTGGTGACCTCAAAGCCGGCACCACAAGACAACACCTGTTGGCTGATTTCCCTAAAATTCGCCATATTGGGCCCGAACAATACCGCCACGCCGACGGCGCAGGGTTCGAGCACATTATGCCCGCCACCGCCATCGATCAAACTACCACCGACCAACGCCACATCTGCCGCGGCATAAAACACCGGCAGCTCCCCCATGCTGTCTGCCAGATAGATTTGTGTGTCTTCGGCTACCAGCTTGACCTCGCTACGTTTTTCTAACCGCAATCTGGCCCGTCGACAAAGCCGCGTGACCGCAGCAAAACGCTCCGGGTGACGTGGTGCCAGTACCAACAGCAAATCCGGATTCTCGGCCAGCAATCTTTTATAGGCACTGATTATCCGGGCTTCTTCACCATCGTGGGTACTGCCTGCAACCAGCACCGGTCGTTCCTGACCCCAATCACGTCGCACCACAGTCGCCACTTCGGACAAACTGGGTGCCAAATGGACATCAAATTTTATACTGTTAGTGATTTTAAGACGTTGGCCCGGCGCTCCAAGCTTGCGTAGGCGGGCGGCATCAGCACGGGTTTGTACAGCAAACAAACTGACATGTGACAAGGTTTCGCGGACAAAACCGGGAATCCTTCGATAACCCTGATATGATCGCAAAGACAAACGAACATTGGCCATCACGATCGGAATGTCGCAATCTGACAGCTGCTTGAACAGATTTGGCCAGATTTCTGTTTCCATAATAATCGCCATTTGCGGTCGGGTTCGACGCAGGAAAGCATGGATTGCCCATGGGTAATCATACGGTAGATAGCAATGATCCACGCCACTACCTAGACTGCGGGTCAGTTGCATGGAGCCGGTCGGTGTAGTGGTGGTCATTAACAAACCCTGATCGGGATAGTATTGCCGCAGGGCTCGAGCCAACGGCAATGCGGCATTCACTTCACCTACAGAGACGGCATGCACCCAGATGGAGCCTTTGGCCACCGTTTTCGGAACCCGACCTAAACGCTCTCCCCAACGAAGCAGATAACCCGGGCTGCGGATTCCACGCCAGATCAATCGCAACAACGCCAATGGCAGACCCAGATGCAGTAGTAGTGTGTATAACATGCGCATGGGACAATCAGTCGGTATTCAACCAGTCATGTGGTTGCAAATAGGTTTCATACAACGCCGCCTCGGCCGAATCGGCATCCGGTTGCCAGTCATATCGCCAAGCCACCAATGGCGGCATCGACATCAAAATGGATTCTGTCCTGCCACCTGATTGCAGGCCAAATAAAGTACCCCGATCATACAGCAGATTGAATTCCACATAACGGCCACGTCGATACAACTGAAAATCCCGTTGACGTGCTCCATAGGTAGTGTTCTTGCGCCGTTTGATGATGGGCAGATAGGCTCCCAGGAAATCATCACCGACCGCGCGGGTAAAGTTGAAACAGTGGGCAAAATCCGGCGTATCAAGATCATCAAAAAAGAGACCACCGACACCACGCGTTTCACCGCGATGTGGCAAATAGAAATATTCATCACACCAGGTCTTGAAACGCGGATAGTAATCCGGATCAAAATACTGACAAGTTTGCCGCGCCTTATGATGCCATTCCACAACATCTTCCCGGAAAGGGTAGCAGGGAGTTAGATCAAAGCCACCACCAAACCACCACACTGGCTTCTGGTCCTGACCTGTGGTCAGGAAAAACCGGATATTCATATGACAGGTCGGCGCATAAGGATTGCGCGGATGCATCACCAATGACACACCCATCGCCTCAAAACTGCGGCCAGCTAATTCAGGTCGGCGGGCTGTGGCCGTAGCCGGGAGCTCATGACCCAGGACATGAGAAAAATTTACACCACCACGTTCGAAGACGGCGCCATCATCCAGTACCCGGGAACATCCACCACCACCATTCGCATAGGACCACCGATCTTCAGCAAAACAGGCTTTGCCATCTTCTTCTTCGAGAACATGACAAATCCGGTCCTGTAAGTGTTGCAGGGTCGTCTTAACCACAAGTGCATCCACTGTTACCATTGCCTGCCTTCCTCGGCTGTGATCATGTTCAGCGGGCAGCCCGCAGCACTCGCCCGGTCAAAAGATCACGGATTTCTGTGCATTGTTGCAATCCCCCGGGCTTGCCGGCTACGACCCTGCCCAGGCTGTTGCCAAATTGGGCATAGACCTGATGAGCAGTGCGGGCGGCAACCTGGTTATGAAGATTGGCACTGGTCGAAACCAGGGCAGTACCTGCGGCACGACACAAAGCGACCAATGGCGGGTGAGCCGTAATCCGCAAGGCCACACATTCATTATGACCGCGTAACCAATAGGGCGTCCAGTACGCAGCAGGCACCAGCCAGGTCACCGGTCCGGGCCAAGTATGACGGGCCGGATCAAGTCGGACTCCACGACAGGTGGGGGAAATCCAGTTGCGAATTTGCCACTCCCCGGCTGCGACCAGAATCAGTCCCTGATCCGGGTGACGTTTTTTCAATCGTAACAGGGTTCGCACCGCATTGCGGTTACGCGGGTCACAACCAATGCCATAACAACCCTCGGCAGGATAAGCAACCAGCCCACCCTGTCGAATACGCTGCACAACTGCTGATGTCCTCTTCAACCGGATGATGATTTATCCAGGTGTTGGCGCAACTGCTTGTCACGGTCAATGATATTCCGTGCCTGCTGTTTGCGCTCTGTGACCAGTTTTGCTGCGATTTCATCATCACCAAGGGCCAGTATTTGAGCAGCAAGATAGGCTGCATTACACGCTCCCGCCTTGCCAATCGCAACACAGGCCACAGGGATACCTCCGGGCATTTGCACGGTTGATAACAAGGCGTCCTCACCCCGCAAAGGGCCGGCCTCAATCGGCACTCCGATGACCGGTTTTAGCGTCAGACTGGCGACAGCACCTGCCAGATGCGCGGCCAGACCCGCAGCAGCAATAAATACCTGGCACCCTCGCCGATCCGCACCCAACACATAATCACGTGTGGTTTCGGGTGTCCTATGAGCAGAGGTAATCTTCACTTCCCAGGCGATGCCCAGCTGGTCGAGAATATCCATGGTATTCTGCATGGTGCCCAGATCAGAATCCGAGCCCATAAGAATGGCAATAAAGCCCTTGTTCATCATTTTAGCCTTCGATTGTGGAAACCATAGTTTACCGCAAGTCGGAAGCGATTGTTAAAACAGACCCTGTATCAAGCCTTCGCTATCGATATGGATCGCATTCGCCGCCGGCACCCTGGGCAAACCGGGCATGGTCATGATATCACCACAGATGACGACAATAAATCCGGCACCGCTTGACAGCTTCACTTCGCGGATGGGAACGACAAAGTTACTCGGTGCACCAAGCAGGGCAGGGTCCGTCGAGAAGCTGTACTGGGTCTTGGCCATACAAACCGGCAAATCCCCATAACCATCATCCAGCAGCGCCTGAAACTGCCCACGTACCTTCTTGTCAGCGATGATATCGTCTGCGCCGTAGATACGTCGGGCCACGGCTTGGGCTTTTTCCCAGGGGGTGGCATCATCGGCATAGGTCGGGATCAAATGTGCAGAGCCCGATTCTGCCAGTCGTACCACTTCGTGAGCCAGATCTTCCGCGCCGGCACCACCATCTGACCAATGTGTACAGAGCTCTGCTTTCACACCCATATCCTGGCAATATGATTTAATTGCAGCGACTTCTGCGTCGGTATCCGACAAGAAGCAATTGATAGCTACCGCAACAGGCAGGCCAAACTGGCTCAGATTACGGATATGCCTGCGCAGATTGGGTAACCCCGCTTCGAGAGCGGCAACATTTTCCTGTTGCAGATGATCCCTCGGCACTCCGCCATGGTATTTCAACGCCCGTACGGTCGCGATAATCACCGTAGCATCCGGACGCAGACCGGATTTTCGGCATTTAATATTGAGGAACTTCTCGGCTCCGAGGTCTGCACCAAAACCGGCTTCGGTGATGACATATTCACTCATTGCCAGCGCCGCCTTGGTGGCAACTACAGAGTTACAGCCATGTGCGATATTGGCAAAAGGACCACCATGGATCATGGCCGGGTTGCCTTCCAGGGTCTGCACCAGATTCGGCATAAAGGCGTCTTTCAGCAATGTCGCCATGGCACCCTGGGCTTTGACATCGCGAGCATAAACCGGTTTTCGCTCCCGGGTGTAGCCGATAATCATGGAACCCAATCACTGTGTCACCCCAGCCAGCGTTTCCGACAGACAGACGTTGGCAATCACTTCCCAGGCCACGGATCTTGCCACACCCGCTCCCCCGCGG
>CAZTLH010000197.1:0-5808 GCA_964614335.1 uncultured Gammaproteobacteria bacterium | reverse complement strand
CAAGGAGGCTGTCCGAGAACAGAGAGCCTCCTAGCTGGATTATGGCATGATAGCAGTAAAGCAGTCGATGGCCGAAAATGTGTGATCATGATTGCCAGCCACACTGGAGTCTGGTTGGACAATGGTCAGCAGGTGGCGAATACCGTAGTCTTGTGCCGAGCGCAGGGCAGCTGCACTGTCATCAATCAATAAACTCGTACTCGCCTGGAAAGCATGTCTGCTGTGCAATCGCTGCCAGAATTCGGCCTGTTCTTTGGCCAGGCCCAGTTCATGGGCTGAGATGATGACCTCAAAAAAACGATCAATACCGGTTATCTGGCACTTCAGCTGTAATGATTTTGGGTGGGCATTGGTCACCAGCCAGCAATGCTTGCCGGCCCGGGTCAGTGTCTCAAGAAAAAGTTCAGCATGGGGACGAAAGCCAATCCGGTCGGCCAGATTCGCCTTCATGGCCGTGATATCGAGCTGGAGTTGTTCACTCCAGTAATCGACACTATACCAATCCAGTGTGCCCTGAATGCGGAGCATTTCCGGTTCCAGTATTGACCAGGCCTGCGCAGTTGTTATCCCCAGTTTGCGTGCGTAGCAGAAGGGTACATGATGTAGCCAAAAATGGTTGTCATAGTGTAGATCAAGCAGGGTCCCATCCATATCCAGCATCACCGTATCGACCTGGTGCCAGGGGATCAACAGCTTGTCTGGAGGATTTATTTTCTGCCGGGTCATGTGCTTAATGATTTGGTTGGAAAGGACCAAAGATGGTAAGCTGCAAGCCTATATCTGGCAAGGAGTTATTGGTGACGGACAGAATCAAACCCCGGCTGTTACAGGCAAAAGTGGTGGCGCGGAGCCGGTTGTTTTGTATTGAGCAACTGGACCTGCAGTATTCCAATGGCACTCGGGTGCAGTACGAACGTATGACCGGCAGTCAACGTGGTGCGGTGTTGATCGTGCCTGTATTGAAGGATGAAATATTATTGCTGGTGCGTGAGTATGCTGCAGGTTCGGAGCGCTATGAGTTGTGTTTTCCCAAGGGTAGAATTGAAGAGGGTGAAACGGCTGAACAGTCTGCGGACCGTGAGCTGCAGGAAGAGGTTGGCTATGGGGCAGGTCATACCCGCTATCTGCAATCCTTGAGTTCTTCCCCGGGGTATTCGACCCATCGTACTCATCTGGTGTTGGCCACAGAATTGTATCCGCAACGTGCGCCCGGTGATGAACCGGAAGAGCTGGAGGTTGTGGAGTGGCCTCTGGCCAGGGCCAAAGAACTGTTGCAACAACCGGACTTCACCGAGGCCAGAAGTCTGGCTGCCCTGTTATTATTACTGGATCTTCTCGGGCGGGTGCTATGAAACAACAAGTCATAGACGAAGCCGCACATTATTTGAATCAGGTCATCGCCATTACCTATGCCGCTGGCGAAGCTATTCTCAATATTTACCGGCAACCCTTTGAAGTGGACCACAAGTCCGATGGTTCGCCATTGACCCTGGCAGATCGTACGGCACATGAATTGATATCCGGAAGCTTGCAGGCTCTGACACCGCAATGGCCGGTGCAATCTGAGGAGTCAGGTAATATTGATCTGGAGGAACGTCAGAGCTGGTTGACTTACTGGCTGGTTGACCCTTTGGACGGAACAAAAGAATTCGTTAAACGCAATGACGAGTTTACGGTCAATATCGCCTTGATTCACAAAGGTGAACCCCTGTTGGGCGTCGTCTATACGCCCGTTTTTGATCTTTGTCACTGGGCACTATCCGGACATGGTTGCTGGAAAACCAGTGGACAGAGCTCACCTGAGTCTATTCATGTCCGTTCTTACCAGAGCGGGATGGCCACCGTGCTTGCCAGTCGCTCTCATATGAGTCAGGCCGTCGAAACATTCCTGCAGGAATTAAAACATAAAGAGGGCGACTTTCAGATAGAAAGACTCGGCTCGTCACTAAAAATGTGTCGAATTGCCGAGGGTCAGGGGGATATCTATCCGCGTCTCGGTCTGACTTCGGAGTGGGATACTGCCGCAGCACAAGCGATTGTGGTGGAAGCCGGTGGTTTGATGACAGACCTGGAGGGTCAACCACTTCGGTATAACAAAGACGACATTCTCAACCCCTGGTTTATTGCCGTGGGTGATCAATGTTATCGCTGGCTGGATTTGTTACCGTCTCCGGATGTCTGAGAGTTGATAGCTACCGGGACAGCCTCCTGTCATCAGTGTCGTCCTTGGCGATGCCACAGCATGCCTCTGGTGTAGAGTCGCCCAGGGGAGGTCAGCGGATAGCCTCCCCTAGCATGGTATGGAGTGTAATTGACCAGGATGGAGTGTGTATAAAATACTGTGAATCTTGAATTTAGCAAAATGCATGGTCTGGGCAACGACTTCGTGGTTCTTGATGGGGTGCGCCAACAGCTGAAGTTGCGCCCACAGGATGTGCGCTGGATTGCGGATCGTCATCGTGGTATCGGATGCGACCAGTTGTTGGTCGTTACATCAGCGACAACACAGGCAGATTTTGGCTACCAGATATATAACGCCGATGGCAGCAAGGCCGGGCACTGTGGGAATGGAGCCCGCTGTCTGGCCCGCTTTATCCGCAAGCAGGGTCTTTCAGACAAGGATTTGGTGACGGTTGATACTGGTACTGCACTGGTGGGGTTGCGTATCGATAGTGATGATCAGGTCACTGTGGATATGGGTGAGCCTGATTTTTCACCTCCCCATATTCCATTTGTCTGCAAGCAGCAGGAAACGACTTACACGCTTGATGTGGCCGGAAAATCTGTGCAAATTGGTGCCGTATCGATGGGCAACCCGCACGCCGTATTGCAGGTCGATACGGTTACCTCTGCACCGGTAGCTGATCTTGGCCCGCAATTGGAACGACACCCGAGTTTTCCGCAATATTGTAATGTTGGTTTTATGCATGTGGTCACCGGTCAGTCGTTTTGTTTGCGTGTGTATGAACGAGGTAGCGGTGAAACCGAGGCCTGTGGTACGGGTGCCTGTGCAGCCATGGCCTGGGGAAGAATAGCAGGTTTGTTGCAGTCGTCCGTCACGGTTGACTTGCCCGGTGGCAGATTGCATATACAATGGGAGGGACCGGGCCATGCATTGTATATGACAGGCCCGGCCGTAGAAGTTTTTACTGGTACACTGGAGCTGTCAATCGAATGAATCAACAATCTCAAAGTACAGAACGCGTACTGGCAGAGGAAACTGCTGCCATACAGTTTTTGAAGAGACATCCGGACTTTTTTCAGCAACATCCGGAATTACTGGTCGATCTCCATCTTGGAAGTCATGAAGACGGCAAAATTGTTTCATTGATGGAGCGGCAGGTACAGGCATTACGACAGCGTCAGCTCGATATGTGTAATCAGTTACGGGCCTGGGCGGATGGCGCGCGTATTCAGGAGCGTCAGGAGCAACGCATGCATCGGGTGGTTTGCGTCTTGACCACTGTCGATACGTCCGATCAATTACTGCAAAAACTGCCTGCAGTATTGACCAGGGAATTTTCATTGACTGCGGTTGCGTTGTGGATCCCTGATCCAGGGGAACAGTCCAGCTCCAGGGATGAGGCTGTTCAGGCACAGCGCACGCGTTTGCTGGAAAGAGTCGCACATGGCCGTAGTGTCTGTGATGACCGACTGCCATCTGAATTATTACAGATTCTGTTTCCAGCCGACGGTGCCAAAATTGCATCGGTGGCATTGATTCCGGTGACCACTGCAAATGGATTGCTGGTATTGGGCGCGGATGAAAAAGATCGTTTTCAGCCGCAAATGGATACGGTCTTTCTTGACCGCCTGTCTGAACTGGTGAGCTTAACAGTAAAGCGGATTGCTCGTCGCAGCGGAAGATGATGAAGACAGAACCGGAAAATTCGGACGATCTGTCACTGCATATTGTTTCATTTCTCTGTTATCTTGAGACAGAAAGACATTATTCAGCACACACACTGGATGCCTATCGCCGTGATTTGAATTTTCTGCAAACCTATGTTTTGCAACATCAAATACCAAAATGGTCTGCGCTGACGACAGCGATGGCCCGTGGTTATCTGGCCAGCGTGCATCGTCTGGGACGTTCCGCCCGTACCATACATCGCCGGCTTTCGGTAGCCCGCAGTTTTTATCGGTACTTGATGCGTGAAACACAAGTCGCGCTAAATCCATTTAGTGCAGTCAGTGGTCCAAAAATCCGGCGTAGCCTGCCGCAGGTTTTGTCGGTTGAGCAGGCTGGAACACTACTGGCGACCGGGAATAGCGAGGACCCGTTACAGGTTCGTGATCAGGCCATGTTCGAGCTCATGTATTCTTCAGGCTTGCGGCTTTCCGAGCTGGTAGGCGTCGATCTTGAGCACCTGGATCTGGAACAGCAGTTATTACGGGTTTATGGTAAAGGCAACAAGCAGCGACTGGTACCGGTTGGTCGTATGGCGGTAACTGCGATCCGTCACTGGTTGCAGTTGCGCCGGCAATGGGCGACATCCGGGCCGGCGCTTTTTATCGCCAGAAAAGGTCACCGTTTAGGTCCCCGCAGTGTGCAATTGCGTCTAAATCGGTGGGCAGTATCACATGATCCCGGCCAAGATGTTCATCCACATATGTTACGGCATTCGTTTGCTACTCATATGTTGCAATCGAGTAGTGACCTGCGCGCAGTACAGGAGTTACTCGGGCATAGTGATATTGCCACGACCCAGATCTATACCCATCTCGATGCCCAGTATCTGGCCGGAGTCTATGACAAGGCGCATCCGCGGGCCAAACGCCGGCACTGAATGTGACCACTCAAGAGCTATCGGTAGCGGCCCAACATCGCTTCAAGCGGATGCTCACAGAGATGGCACTGCCGCTAGACTATGCCCGATTGTTACCACGTTTTTATCGTCCATTCGCTGCCTGGTTGATGATGGCCAGAGAACAACAATCGGGTCCGCTGCTCGCAGGAATCTGTGGAGCACAGGGCAGTGGCAAGAGCACAGTGGCGCGGCTTGTAGCGCAACTGCTTGAAACTGAATACACTTTGCGTACCCTGGTTTTGTCGCTGGACGATTTTTATTTGACCAGAAAGCGACGTCTGCAATTGGCCGCTACAGTGCATCCACTGTTTCAGGCTCGTGGGGTGCCCGGTACTCATGACACCCGTCTGGGGATGGCAACATTGCGTGCTGTGATCCATCAGTCCCCGGATGAATTACTGACCTTGCCATTATTTGACAAAGCCCTGGATGATCGTTGCCCGACAGCCTTTTGGCCCGGCTACCGGGGTCGGCCTGATATTGTCTTGTTTGAAGGATGGTGTGTGGGTGCACAGCCACAAACACCTGAACAACTGCGACTACCGATCAATACACTGGAGAAAGAACTTGATCCAACGGCTGTTTGGAGACGGTTGGTCAATGAGCAATTGGCTGGCCCCTATCAGCAGTGGTTTACGATGCTGAATAAATTGGTATTGCTGCAGATACCGGATTTTTCGCTGGTACAACAATGGCGTGGTTTGCAGGAACAAAAACTGTCATCGATCTCGATGAATCCGACAAACAACAACGTACTTGATGATCAGGCCCTGCAGCGTTTTATACAGCATTACGAGCGGCTCACCCGACATATTCTCCGGGAAATGCCCCACCGTGCAGATCTCGTTATCCCTGTTGACCAGGAGCATAACCCGGCTTGGCCTGAAGTCAGGCCGTGAATATTTACCAGAAGCTCCCGCTAGCCAAGGATTTGCTGACTGTTTTCTCGCTCGATGGCTATAAATAGCCATAAATCGCTCGAAAACAGCCAACAAAC
>CAZTLH010000196.1:0-5834 GCA_964614335.1 uncultured Gammaproteobacteria bacterium | reverse complement strand
GGAGGCTGAAAAAAAGAAAAATCATTATTCATGTTTAACAATCAGTTATAGATTTATTTGATAAGAGACTGCCTGAGTACATTCGTCGGTACAGTTCAGCATCAAAAAGAAGACAATTAGTTTGCGGATTTCTCGTAAACGAGCTTGCGTAAACGGCCTGCTTTTGGTTAAATACCGTCGCTGCTGCGGGGTGGAGCAGTCAGGCAGCTCGTCGGGCTCATAACCCGAAGGTCGTAGGTTCAAATCCTGCCCCCGCTACCATATACAGACCATTTAATGGTCGATTTGAACCCCGCTGTATGCGGGGTTTTCTGTTTAGAATGCAGGGTGCACAGCGGCGGTAGTCGCGTGCACTTTTTTATTGAATGATGAAAACACAAAAGTTGACAGATAAATTGCAGACACTGCTGGAACCAGGGGCTCAGGCTGTGGGTTTTAGTATCTGGTCGGTGGAATATATACAGCAGGGTGATACGCCGGTTCTGCGGGTTTATATTGATGGCCCAAATGGTATCAATGTGGATGACTGTGCTGCGGTCAGCTGGCAAGTAAGTGGTTTACTGGAGCTGGAAGACCCGTTGCCAGGGAAATATAACCTGGAGGTATCTTCACCAGGGCTGGATCGACCATTGGTCAAGCCTGAGCATTTTATATTATCAATTGGCAGACAGGTCAAGGTAAACACATACACCCATGTGTTGGGCAGAAAGCGTTTTACCGGGCTGTTAATGGAGGCTGATGCCACCAAAGCAGTTTTGGAAGTAGATGGTGAGGTCTATGAACTTCCCTATGGGGAGATTCAAAAAGCTCGTTTAGTCGCGGAAATTTAGGTAAGGAGACTGTTTCATGAACAATAGTGACATCCTGTTGATGGCAGATGTAGTGTCGAGAGAAAAAAATCTCGACAAGGAAGTCATCTTCGCTGCGATTGAATCAGCACTGGCCATTGCGACCCAAAAACGCTCTATGGAAGACATTACAGCCAGAGTGACGATCGATCGAAATACAGGGAACTATGAGACATACCGGGTCTGGGAAGTGGTTGCAAATGATCCCGAAGAGCCGGTCAATGAAAGACAATTGACATTGGATCAGGCCCGCGAACTTGATCCTGCTGCTGAAATATCTGACACCGTGGAAAGTTCGTTGGAGCCGGTTAATTTTGGCCGGATCGCCGCGCAGGCGGCAAAACAGGTCATTATGCAGAAAGTTCGCGAAGCCGAGCGAGCACAGGTTGTTACTGAATATCAGGACCGGGTCGGTGAAATGTTGACCGGTCTGGTTAGACGGATGGAACGCGGCGATACCATTATCGATCTTGGTGGCGCAGAAGCATTGCTTCCACGCAACAAGATGATCCCCCGGGAAGGTCTGAGACCCGGTGACCGTATCAGGGCTGTATTGGACGAGGTACGTTCTACACCGCGTGGACCTCAGTTGTTTTTGAATCGGATCAGCCCGACACTTTTGATTGAATTATTTAAACTTGAAGTACCTGAAGCGGGTGAAGGTCTGATTGAAATCAAGGGTGCAGCGCGTGATCCAGGCTTGCGGGCCAAGATTGCCGTCTATTCTCATGATGGTCGTCTTGACCCGGTGGGTGCATGCGTTGGCATGCGTGGTTCAAGGGTGCAGAGTGTCTCCAATGAGGTCTGCGGTGAACGGGTCGATATTATCAAATGGTCCATTGAATCAGCAGAGTTTGTTCTGCAGGCACTGGCGCCTGCTGAGATCCTGTCGATTGTGGTGGATGAAGATGCTCACTCCATGGATGTTGTGGTTCATACCGATGAATTATCCCGGGCAATAGGTCGCGGTGGACAAAATGTTCATCTGGCATCCCAGCTTACGGGCTGGAATCTCAATATTATGACGGAGGAAGATGCCGGCGAGAAAGCAGAACAAGAATCGACACGCCTGAGCGAAACTCTGATACGTGAACTGGATGTGGATGAAAATGTTGCCCTGATTCTGGTCCAGGAAGATATTACCTCAATTGAAGAGGTGGCCTATCTGCCACGTGAGAACCTGCTGGCCATCGAAGAATTTGATGAAAATCTGGTTGATGAACTGCGTCGTCGGGCTGAAGATGCATTGTTGACACAGGCCATTGTGCAGGCTGAGTCTGACAGTGGACATATTCCGGAAGCAAGTTTGCTGGAGCTTGAGGGTATGAATGAGGAAACAGCAAGATTGTTGGCAGCAAAAGGAATCAAGGACAGTGAAACACTGGCGGAATACGCTGTGGATGAGTTGCTTGAAGAAGTCGCAGGAATAGATGCCGGGCAAGCGAGCGCTTTGATTATGGCGGCACGCGCTCCCTGGTTTGCCGATGATGAGAGTGAGTGAGCGGTTACCAGAGGGTTAGATAATGTCAGACGAGAGTATTCAGAAATTTGCCGAGAAAATCAGGCTATCCCAGGAAGCTCTGCTTGAGCAGTTGATTGCGGCAGGTGTGAGTGGAAAAACTGCCAAGGACTCACTGACCGACCAGGAGAAATTGCAACTGCTGACATACCTCAAGCAGGGTAGCAAGAGTACTTCGAAGGCCAAGTTGGGCGCACGCAAGAAAGCCATACAAGACCGTAAAACGACGACGGAAATACGCAAGTCATCGCGCGGTGGTGGTAGTCGCACGGTGAAGGTCGAAGTTAAAAAGAAACGGATCCTGGTTAAGCCGAAGATTGCTGTAAAAGAGGCGGTGACAGAGGGAGTTACGATCGAAGATGAATCGACAGCACTGTTGCCAGAACAAATCGAGGCTGCTGTTGAGTCGTCTGTGCCCGAGGTCAACCCGGCAGAACCTGTTGTAGACAAAGAAAATGTCACACAAAATGCTGTTATCGAGTCCGAAGCAACGACTGCTGATGTCGTGCTGTCTGATTCCACAGGGATTGAAGAAGCGGCTGAAACGGAAATCGTTGATACGCAGCATGAGAAAGATGCCGTTGAGTTGGAGGCTGTTACGGACGTTACAGTCTCAGCAGATGAATCAGCGCAAGTTGTAGACACAGAGCCTGAAGTAAAAGTCGACCAGGGAACAATAGTTGATACCGTCACTGCAGAGACTCCCAGTAGCGAGACCGAGCCATCGCCAGTAGCAGCAAAACAAGCTGATAGCGGGGCAGAGGAGGAGTATCTCTCCGAGGATATGAAGCTATTACGTGAGAATCGGAGACGGATGGCCGCATTCGTACCTGAGGCCAAACCAGAGAAAGCGGAGAAACCTGCAGCCGCTGCCGATGAGAACAAGACCAAGGTAAAGACCAAGACAAAACCTAAGCGCGGCCGGACCAAGGCCAGTCCAGTAGGCACACGCGCCGAGTTGCATGTGGCAGGAAAGTCACGCAAGCGCAAAAAAGCCAGGGTGGCGCCCAAAGCACAGTCCGGCAGGGTAAAGACCAGCATGACCGAGCAACATGGTTTCGCCAAACCAACTGCGCCGGTGGTTCGTGATGTCGTGGTGCCGGAAACCATTACCGTTGGTGAATTGGCTCAGGCCATGGCGGTCAAGGCAGCCGAGATCATTGTCGCATTGATGAAAATGGGTACGATGGCGACCATCAACCAGGTCATCGATCAGGATACCGCCATGATTGTGGTGGAAGAAATGGGCCATATTGCCAAAGCGGCTGCACCAGATGATCCTGAGGCATTGCTGGTAGACGGGGTCGAGAATGATGGTGAGAAAATCCAGCGTTCACCGGTTGTTACTGTGATGGGCCATGTTGATCATGGCAAGACCTCGTTGCTTGATTTTATGCGTTCCAGCAAGGTTGCCGCTGGAGAGGCAGGGAGTATCACCCAGCATATCGGGGCCTATCAGGTCTCTACCGATCGGGGAAACATCACCTTTTTGGACACACCAGGTCATGCTGCCTTCTCCTCGATGCGTGCTCGTGGTGCGCAATCAACCGATATCGTCATATTGGTTGTGGCGGCCGATGACGGTGTCAAACCGCAAACGATCGAGGCCATCCATCATGCACATGATGCCAAAGTGCCCATAGTGGTAGCAATCAACAAGATGGACAAATCACAGGCTGATCCTGACCGGGTTAAACAGGAGTTGTCCCAGCATGAGGTGATCCCGGAAGAGTGGGGCGGCGATGTGTTAATGGTCAATGTGTCGGCAAAAACGGGTCAAGGTATTGATGATTTGCTGGAAACGGTGTTGCTGCAGGCCGAACTGCTGGATTTGACTGCGGTTGCAGACAGTGCAGCAAGAGGTGTGGTCATCGAAGGGCGTCTGGACCGGGGGCGTGGTGTTATGGCGACATTGCTGGTACAAAGCGGCACTCTGGAAAAAGGTGACATCCTGCTTGCCGGACAACATAGCGGGCGTGTTCGTGTGTTACTCGGAGCTTCTGGCAAGACCATCAAAAATGCAGGTCCATCAACGCCAATCGAAGTGACTGGTTTGTCGGGGGTTCCTGAGGCCGGGGATGATTTTGTCGTCATCAAGGATGAACGCAAGGCTAGGGAAATCGCTTTGTTCAGGCAGGGTAAGTCGAAAAATCTTCGTCAGGCATCGCAGCGCAAGGCAAATCTGGAAGGTTTGTTTGATCAAATGACCGAAGGTGAAACCCACGATTTGAATATCCTGGTCAAAGCGGATGTGCAAGGTTCAGTAGAGGCGATCTGTGAGGCCCTGATGGCATTGTCGGTTGATGAAGTTTCGGTGAAAATCGTCCATGGCATGGTCGGTGGTATCAATGAAACAGATGTTCAGCTCGCATCTGCAGCCAATGCCATCATTATCGCATTCAATGTCCGGGCTGATGCGGTTGCCCGCAAGGCCATCGACAACATGGGTATTGATGTGCGTTACTACAATGTCATTTACGATGTAGTAGATGATGTCAAAGCAGCAATATCCGGGATGCTTAAACCGGAAATCAAGGAAGACCGGCTTGGTTTGGCCGAGGTGCGTGATGTCTTTCGGGCCCCAAAATATGGCTCTGTTGCCGGCTGTTATATCAGTGAAGGTAAGGTCAGCCGTAATGCCAAAGTACGTGTTTTGCGGGATCATATTGTGATTTTCGATGGCAATCTCGATTCATTGCGTCGTTTCAAGGAAGATGTTGCAGAACTTGGTCAGGGTTTCGAGTGTGGTATTGGTGTGAAAAACTACAACGATATCAAAGTCGGGGACCAACTCGAAATCTACGAATTACGCGAGATTGTCAGAAAGATCTGATATTGATTGCCTGATTATTCCAATACGCTTCAATCTTGTAAGAAAACTGTTATGCCAGCTGAATTTGATCGAGGCCTCCGGATTGCTGCGTTGTTACAGCGCGAGGTCAGTACCGTGCTGTCTCGTGAAATGCGGGATAAACGTCTGAGTATGTTGACAGTGACACGGGTCGATATGTCACGCGACCGTAAAAAAGCAGATATTGGTGTCACCAGTATGGAGGATAAGCTTGAAAGATCCGCCATCCTGTCCTCCCTGTCCAGGGTTAGTGGCTGGATACGTGTGAAAATAGGCGGGAACCTGCATTTAAAAGTAATTCCCGAGCTGGTTTTTTACTATGATGAGTCTGTAGAAAGGGGCATGGCTCTTTCACAATTGATCGATGATCTGCAACAAGATCAGGATATTGAAAAAGACACACATGAGTGAGTGTCCAGGTAAATCTGGTGAAATACTGCAGCATATGGGTAAAGGTGTTTCCAGGATATCGCGCCACAGCCTTGCCATATAGAACATTTAATGATCTGCTAGACTACAAATGAACGGATAAGATGGTACGAAGAAGAATACAGCGCGGCAAAGTGATCGATGGCATATTATTACTTGATAAACCTGCGGGTGTTACGTCCAATGG
>CAZTLH010000195.1:0-5847 GCA_964614335.1 uncultured Gammaproteobacteria bacterium | reverse complement strand
ATTTCAATGTATTGGGATAATTGAACATATCAAAGTCGCGAATTTTCTTTACTCCCACAAACACCTGCCGCCAAATCAGGTTACCGTTTGGTAACATCACCTGATGGGGAAATGGAGCCGCAATTCACTCGCTACGCTTCAAGAACACAATACAAACGCACCCCTTCGGCTACTTCCTCTACTTTCAGACGTGGCATCAAAACCGCCTGAACCGGAAATCGCTGATGATGTCGGGCCGGATCATAGTTTTCGCCCCAGGCCCGACCGGTTATTTTTAATTGTTTCCGCCGATGTCGTTCATCCAGGTCGTCTACCGGTTCCAGGCTCAGGGTCTCGAAACGTTTGAAGACCAGATTATCAACTTCCTTTCGGTAAAGAATTTCTGAAAGCAGACCGACAACGGTGGTCGGAATATCAAAGCCATACCAGGAAATATCCACCACCTGTTGCTCCTGTACAGTCTCCTGATCCCACATAAACAGACATAATGCAGTGACTGCCGTGTTAAACATTTCAAAATGATCCCTGGCAACGACTTCCATACCTACCCCACCACGTGAATCTTCGAGAAATTGATATGTTGCCATGGTACCTATTGTCCAGAGATCATTTGTTGCCCTATCCTGCTCCGGACAGGAGAAATTAACAGGTTCGACTCAAAATTCCTGGAAATCTTGAATAGTTAAAATCCTGGGCTTCAATGACTGATTTATTCCTGGAAATATGGACTATACGCCGTGTCGGCGTCCATCTGAATAATGTACAACCAAGTGATGAAATCGAAATAATATGGGTTCCTTCATCCAGCCCGCGGATATCATACTTTAATCCGATAGCATTACGCCATTGGTATTGCGAAATACTTCAATCAGGAAGTTGTATTTTTCGCTCGACCCTGGTTGATCCTGGCCGTGACCATTCGGCCATGGAACCATCGTACAGTTTAGCTTTGTGATTACCAAGCAGCGCATAATCTACAAACCAGGCCAGGGCTGCACGGTGACCGGTATGGCAGAAAAAAACAACTTCTCCGGTGTCAGCAACTCCACGTTGCTGAAACAGCGCACGACTGGCCTCACGGCTGCGTAACCAGCCACTGCCATTTTTTGTCAACCAGTCAAATGGCAGATTGAGTGCCTTGGGAATGGTGCCGGGTCGATCATCCGGACCGCCACGATAAATTCCCATATATTCTCCCGTGCTGCGGGCATCCACCAGTGGGATCCTGTTGCTGATCGCGGTCTGCACTTCGGTTTTACCGGCCCACCAGTCGGGACGAAATTTGGCGATAAATTTCACTTTACCGGGCTTTTGTTGGCCGGCGGCGAGGGGCAGACTGCGATCCTTGCGAAAAATATTCATCCCGCCATTGAGCACAGCAACCGAATCGATACCGACCGTTTTGAGCGTCCAGAAAATTCTTGCCGCGGCTGCCAGCTGACTGGCACCACCAAAGGAAGGTACCACAACGACCTGGCTGTTACGATTGATACCCAGCTCACCGATCAAACGACCCAGGACATCCATCGGTGGCAGCATGGCAGGTACACCTCCGGCGTTCTTGCGTCGCCACAATTCATATCGGGTATTGACTGCACCACGGATATGCGCCCGCTTAAACGCTTCCGGGCTCTGGGTATCAAGAATAACCAGACCAGGGTGGTTACCCTCGAGCGCAGTTTTTAACCAGGCCGCATCCACCAGAGCAGGGATCGGAGACACAGCAGCCCTTGCTGTGCCGAAGACCAAAACAAACAGCAATGGCAAAATCTTTCGCAGGTACATGGCGTTCTCCTGATTGATACAGATTCATCACAAGATGTTACGGCAATCACACGATTACTCAATCCTGAGGATTTATAAAAACGATATGACCATCTGGTTTAATGGCCATGATATGCCACTGATAAACTCCGGGTAGTGAAACTCCTTGTAATTTACTGCCCTGCTGCCGGGCATGGAGGTAAATCATTCTGTGACAATTCATGCTGCTGTATCGAACGAGCCTGTCGTTGTGCCTGTTGCAGTTGTGGCGCGGTCAGTCGTTTGTTCAACACAGCCATTTTGTCATCTGCTATGGATACCCCGAGCTGCACAGCAACCAGCGACCAGGCTTTTGCCTGAATCGGGTCAGCGGGGATTACGCCACCGTTGAGGTAAATCATGACCAGATCGACAAATGCCGATTTATGCCGCTGCCGCGCAGCACACTTCATCCATTGCATGCCCTTGACCGGATCCTGCTCGACACCAGTACCCTTGAGGTAGTAATTGGCAATACTGTGCTGGGCGTGTGCTTCCCCCAAACGGGCAGCGACAAGATACCAATGCGCTGCTTCCCTGGTATCCGGTACCACACCAAGACCCTGCTCATACATATTAGCCAGATTATTCTGCGCCGGGGCAAAACCCTGTTTGGCAGCCTTGAGAAATAACCTGAAGGCTCCGGCATAACCGGATAAACCAAATTTCAGCAAACGATTGGCTTCGGCCGTGAGTGAGGCCGGTGTTTCCACGGTGGCCTTTAGCACGGTTCCATCCGGTCCGATCGACAAGGCTTCCGGCCCGCTGTCTTCGCCATCACCAAACCAGCCACAAGCCATCACCAGCGGCACATAGGCGACCATAAAACCCACTACCAGCAACTGTAGCAAGCTGCGTGGTAGTCTTTTCTGCAATTGATCACGGTTTACAGACACAGCAAGGTTACCCTCCTGGAGATTAAAGCTCGATCTCTGCCAGTCGAGCCTGCTCCTGGTCCAGAAAATCCCGGGCAAGAATCGCAATTTCCCGATAAAAGGGTTCCTTTGTGCCCTCGACCACCTTGTCAAGAAAGACCGTACTCCAGCGACCCAGATGACGTTGCAGAAAATCCTTCTGATAACGTTGAAGATCCTTTAAGGTCTGCAAATCCTGTTGCAGGGAACAGTCCGCCTCAAGACCCGCCAGATGAGAGAGAAATTCAAGTTCAATACTGAAATGATCGGGCTCCATCGGAGTCGAGTCATCAAGGGAAAATCCGACTGTTGCATAATAGTTGGCAACAAAGGTGGTCTCGGGACCCCGTAACAAACCCTTGCCACCGGGAACCTGCACCGACTCATGTGGCGAGATCAAAAAACCAGGTAATAAAAACAGTTCTGAAAACTCTGCTGCCAGATGTTCTGCCAACTGTTCCACAGACAGTTGTCTAAAATCCTCACCCAAATCCACACCCAGATCGGAAAAGACCGTCTGCAACTCGTTTGTTCGCAAATGCTCGAGTAGTTCAGTATCCGGGTGATCACGAAACAATGAGGCCAGCAAGCCTAGCAACCTGGCGCGACCGCTGGCCTCATCAGCCCGTGTTGACTCCGTGAAGGTGGCCCCGTTGCCACCCTCTATCGGTTGGACATTATTGATCATGCCTTACTGACCTGGACCACGGTATCCATCCAGCGTTGCTGACCATTAAATGGATCCGGGCTATTTGCAATCAACGGATTAGGATGAGTTCCATGATCGCCTTTCCACCACAGTCGCTGCAGATCACCATCATCATCCCGACCACCGGGAGCCTTTTTATCCGAAGCATAACGGCCGTATTCCGAGTGTCCGAAATGATGGGATATGGCGATAACCCCAAGATTCACCGCAGGGGTAACCCTGGCCTCTGTTTCGATCTCGCCGATTGCCGACTGCACGCGGATCATGTCACCATCAGCAATACCTCGTTTCTGTGCTTCTACCGGGTTTATCCAGGCCGGATTCTTGTGCACTATCTCGGTCAGATATTTGCAGTTTGATGAACGGGAATGAATCTGGGTAGCGATTTTGTAGGTCGTCAAAATCATGTCATCCGGCCCCATTTTCTGATGTTCCGGGATTGGCAACCAGCTCGGTAACGGTGGCACACCCAGGTCTTCCATTAAATTGGAATACACCTCGAAATAACCGGATTTGTTGACCTTGTCCGGTTTAAAACCGGAATAGACCTTGTCACCGATACGTTGACCCACATAACCCTTGTAGCCATGATGAATCTTTGCGTAGCCCTTGGCCAGTGCTTCTTCCCGCGATTTTACATGAACTTTCTTGTAGTCCCAATAGACACCGGTTTCCGTATCAAAGACCACAGAATCCTTCTCATACGCTTCCGGTTTGATCTCTTTGCGATAGCTGTAATATTTTGGCTTGGCCTTCGGATCGTGGTAGACACCATGCTTTTTCATATATTCCCAGCCACCGACTGCCTTGATGATCGGGGTCAATTCACAGGATTCTCGTACAAATTCTTCCTTGTTCTTGATCCCCAGTGGCATCCCCATCCGTTCGGCCAGATCACAGACCACATCACCGAAATCACGGGTTTCACCCATCGGCTTGACAGCGGGCTGACGAATATAGTATTCCGGAATCTGTACCGGTGAAACCATATCTTCCCAGTCGGTCCGTTCCGTATAGGGTGGTTCTGGCAAAATGATATCGGCCAATGCGGCGCTTTCGTCATAAAACGGCGTAACGACATAGAAATGCGGAATCAAAGACTCATCCTTGAGAATCGCCGTATTTTCCCGGGTTTCGCCATTGGCATAGACCGGTGTATACATATAGGTCATATAGACTTCAGGGCGGCCATTGCTGCCGTCCTTGATCATTTTCAACACATTGTGACTCATGTGATGATTTGGTGACAGTGCTGCACCTTTTGGACCGTTGACAATATTGAGTTTACGGGCCTTGGGTTTGTTTTTTGGCCCTTTCGGATAATGCCATTTCGGGCCAACCGCCTTGCAGCGACCACCGGGATTATCAATATTTCCGGTCAGTGCTGCCAGTGTCTGCAATGCGCGTTCGGTATCATGGCCATTATAATGCGCCACCGCACCGCGGTAACTGATCAGACATCCCGGTTTGGCATTGGCAAATTCTCTTGCCACACTGATGATCTTTGCCGCCGGCACACCACTGATTTTGGCCGCCCATTCGGGAGTATATTCGGCAAAATGTTTCTTCAACGCATCGAGTTTTTCTTCAATGGTCGTTTCGACCTTGCGTGTGGCCTTGACAAAGGTGAGAAAATCCTCACCGGCGCCCTTGTACAACGCTTCTTTCAAGACCACATTAATCATGGCCAGAACCACAGCCAGATCTGTTCCGGGTTTGATCGGCACCCATTCTGAAGATTTGGCCGTGGTATTCGACAACCGTACATCAAAGGTCACCATGCGCACATTACGTTCCGCCATGGCCCGTATCAGACGATGAGAGGTCGGTATATGATTGGTGCCGGCCTCGAAAACATTGGAGCCGAAATTCAGTACAAACCGGGTCTTGTCAAAATCCCAGGTATCATAATGACCACCCCAGGTAAACTCCTGGGCGACCCATTTACCACCTTCACAAATCGAGGTGTGGTTACCGATGGTACCGGTGCCATAGGTCCCCAGAAACACACTCTTGACCAACTTGCTGGTCGAAGCTTTCATTCGGCCATAATGAAACATGAATTTTTCCGGCTCACCCTTGTCACGCAGTTCCTTCAGCACGCCACCCACTTCATTCAGGGCTTCGTCCCAGCTAATTCGTTTCCATTTCCCCTCGCCACGGGCACCGACCCGTTTCATGGGATAGAGAATACGGTCGGGGTCATTGGACTGGTTTACCCCACCCTGCCCCTTGGCGCACAGCACGCCTTCCGAGCGAATGGAGTTGGGCTGACCTTCGATCTTGACGATACGACCCCCTTCAACATAGGTAATATTGGGGCAGCGGGTTACACACTGCAGACAGGCACTGGGAACGGCTGTGCGCTCCAGCCCGGTAGTTGGGGAAAAATCACGACCCCCGTTCCAGGCCGGTATGGCT
>CAZTLH010000194.1:0-5851 GCA_964614335.1 uncultured Gammaproteobacteria bacterium | reverse complement strand
ATTCGCTTCCATATCCCAACAGCCAATTGTAAAAAGTTTTCTAATCCTTAAACGTATCTGCGATAAAGTTCACGATTTCTGGCTCATCACCGCCACCATAGCCGCTGGAGACAGCAATTTCGATCGTTGAATTTCATGATCGTTACGAAGGTCCTATCGCTCGATTACATCCGAATATCACCAGCACCATACTTATAGAGCCTGGCAAGTGCAATCGTGACCGTTGCCGTAAACCGCTCATCGCACACTAAATCCTCGCCAAAGATTGATTTTATCGCACAAAAAGCATGCACCATTGCGTGTGGGTCACCCCCATGTTTGTCACCGATTGCCAGCAATTTCGCCGCCAGTGGATCGCGCACTGCAATCGTATTACCATGCTCATCACACCCTGCAACATAACGCATCCATCCTGCCACACACAGCGCCAGTCGCTTGAAAGATGCGCCCTTTGCGAGGCGATCCCTGATGGTACCGAGCACCCTTTGCGGTAATTTTTGCGAGCCATCCATGGCGATCTGTGCGGTCTTATGCTCAAGATTAGGATTTTTAAACCGCGCAATCAGCGCGTTACGATAGTCAAGCAGATCAACACCAGCAGGCATGTTAAGTGTCGGCATAATCTCATCTGTCATCATTCCGGTGATAAGTTGGACAAAACCAGGCTGTGACATCACCTGTGCCACAGTTTTATAGCCGGCAAGGTAGCCCAGATAAGCAAGCGTGGAGTGGCTGCCATTGAGCATACGTAATTTCATCAGCTCATAAGGTTTTACATCAGCGACCATCTCGGCTCCGACCTGTTCAAAAGCTGGACGTCCGGCACAAAAACGATCTTCAATAACCCATTGGGTGAATGGCTCCGTAAGCACTGGACAGGCATCATCCAGACCGATGGCTGTGCGAATAGCAGCACGGTCCATCTCGGTGGTTGCCGGTACAATTCGATCCACCATGGTACAGGGGAAAGTCACTTGATCTTCGATCCATGCAGCCAGGCTTGGATCGCGTAATGCTGCCAGGCGTAGCACGATCTGCCGGGTCGTCTGGCCATTCATAGGCAGATTATCACAACTCATGATGGTGACAGGCCCACAGCCACTTTGCCATCGTCGTCGCAACGCCTCGACGATAAAACCAGGCCCCGAACAAGGCGTATGCGGGTTTTCCAGATCGATCAGAATATCAGGATGTTTCTCATCCAGTTTGCCGCTGGCCGGGTCGTGACAATAGCCCTTTTCGGTAATAGTGAGCGATATAATCCGAATGGCTGGATCCGACATAGCCGCCAAAAGAGCCGCTGTGTCCCGTTTGGCCGTCAGCACACGCAGCACACTGCCTATGACTCTGTGGTGTGTGCCATCCGATCCCCTGACTGCAAGCGTATACAGTCCATTCTGTGAGTTAAGGGCCTCCGCAGTTGCCGTGCTTTTGAGCGATACACCGATAATGCCCCACGCCGGAACTCTGACCAGCAGGTCATCGAGATAGACAGCCTGGTGCGCACGATGAAAGGCGCCAATACCCAGATGGACAATGCCAGCCTTGACAGCACTGCGATCATACGTGGCCTTGAGTGCACGGGCTTGCACAAGTGTGGCTTGATTTAACTGCATCTCAACCTCCAAACAGCCGCGGCAGCGTCATGGAGATTGCCGGAATATAGGTCACCGCCATCAGGGCCGCGAACAGTGCCAGATAGAATGGCCAGATCGTACGAATTGTCGCCTCAATTGGAATTTTTGCCACCGCGCAGCCGACAAAAAGCACCGAACCAACCGGTGGTGTGACCAGGCCTATACCCAGATTAATCATCAACAAAACACCGAATTGTACCGGGTCCATACCCAACTTTTGCACCACCGGCAGAAAGATCGGTGTGGTGATGACGATGAGCGGTGACATATCCATGAACGTGCCTAGAAAAAGCAATATTACATTGATAATCAATAAAATGACGAGGGGGTTACTGCTCAACGACTGCAGCAGTGCAAACAGTTGTGCCGGCACCTGATTGAGGGCCAGCAACCAGGCAAAAGCCGACGCAGCGCCAATAATGAACAATACCATTGCAGTGGTTTTTACCGCACCAATGGTTGCAGTCTTGAAACCCTCCCAGGTCAGCGAATGATAGAAAAATACCGTAATAATAATTGAGTAGATGACTGCAATGGCTCCGGATTCTGTGGCCGTAAACAACCCAGACAACACCCCACCAATAATGATTATCGCCGTCATCAGTCCCGGCAGAGCATAAAAAAAGGCCTTGGCAAGGGCACGAAACCCCTGGAATTGCTCTGCGGCGTAGCCACGCTTGATCGCGACCAGATAGGCAACCGCCATGAGAATAAAGCCGGTGAGGATACCAGGAATGAAACCGGCCAGAAACAATTCTGATATCGAGACGGTACCACCCGCCGCGATTGAATAGATAATCATATTATGACTCGGCGGTACCGTAAGCCCTATGGTTGCCGAGGTGACGGTGACATTAACGGAATAATCGTCGTCATAGCCTTTCTTGCGCATGACCGGAATGAGTGTTGAGCCCAGTGCCGAGACATCGGCTACAGCAGAGCCCGAGATACCACCAAACAGCATGGAGGTGAAGACGTTCACTACACCGAGGCCACCGCGCACGTGGCCGACAGCACGACTGGCGAGCAGCACCAGCCGCTCGGCAATGCCACCATGCAGCATCATTTCACCGGCATAGATGAAAAAAGGAATAGCCATCAGCGCAAACACATTCATGCCCGCGGTCATACGCTGAAACACGATCAGTGGTGGTAGCCCTTCCCACATGACGGTCACCAGCGAGGACAGGCCCAAGGCAAAAGCGACCGGGGCGCCCAGGACCAACAAGGCAAAAAACGAGCCGAAAAGGATCAGCAGGGTCATGCCGGATCACGCTGCATGGCAGGTCTCAACAGCTGTGCAAGATGTTCCATACTGAACAAAATGATCAATACTCCGGCAACCGGTAACGGCATATAGCTCCAGCCGTTCGAGATCCCGAGTGTGGGAATGGTGTGCGTCCAGGTGGCCTTTGCCAGTCTGCCCCCATACAAGATCATCGCCAAACCGAATCCGCCAACTGCCAGATACACGCTGCTATCAATCAATATCCGTAACCAGCCTGTGGCGGCATTGCGAAAAATGACCAGACCAAGATGAAATTTCTCGCGCACACCAGCCGCCGCCGCCAGCAGGATGTACCAGTTCATCAAGAAGATCGACAAGCGTTCCGACCAGTTTGGTGTGTCATTGAGAACATAACGGGCAAATATCTGCCAGCCGACAATGGCCGTCATAACAACCAGACCACCAGCCGCCAGCAGAATGGCCACGCGCGAAACTGCGCCAAGAAACTTTGAAATATACGGCATTTCAGATTCCATGATGGGGCGGGAAGAAATCCCGCCCCGTTTACAGGAAGGTTGCTATTTTACAGCCTGAATACGTTTGACCATCGCCTTCAGTGCTGGTGTATTGGCAAAGCGTGCATAGACCGGACCCATGGCATCGATGAAAGGCTGCTTGTCAACCTTTTCAATGATCATGTTGCCAGCAGCCTTTACCTTGGCTTTGGAACTCTTCACCCGGGCATTCCAGAGGTCACGCATTTTTGGTACCGAAAGCGCTGCTGCCTTACGAATGAGTCTTTGATCTTTCGCTGTGAGTTTGTCCCAGACGATTTTTGACATCACCAACACTTCCGGTGACAACGAATGCTGATCGAGTGTGTAATACTTGGCGACTTCAAAGTGGCGAGTGGATTCATAAGATGGCCAATTATTTTCTGCACCATCAATAACCCCCGTTTTCAGGGCCTCATACACCTGACCGAACTCCATCGGTGTAGCGTTGGCACCAAGCGCCTCCATGGTGGCTACAAACAGGTCGGAATTCTGCACCCGAATTTTCAGCCCCTTCATGTCGGCCGGTGACTTGATAGGCCGTTTGGAATTGTAAAATGAGCGGGCCCCACTATCATAAAATGCCAGACCAACCATACCGTGTTTTTCCAGCGAAACCAGAATATCCTGACCAATTTCACCATCCATTACCTTTTGCATATGTGCCGTGGAGCGGAATATATAGGGTAAGGCAGGTATGGCCGTTTCAGGCACAATACCATTGAGTGGAGCCAGATTAACACGGTCAAGGTCGATGGCACCGACTATGGTTTGTTCGATGGTATCCTTTTCCTCACCGAGCTGACGGCCGGCAAACATCTGGATACCAAGACGCCCACCGGTCCAATCAGACAGCAGTTTACCCATATATTTGACCGCTTCCACGGTTGGGTAACCATCCGAATGGGTATCTGCAGCACGGAAGTTCTGCGCCTGTGCCGACAGGGTCATGGTGGTCATGGCCACAGAGGTTGTCAGCGCCAATAAGGTTCTTTTAATGGGTAATTTCATGCTATTTCTCCTTGTTCGAAGTGGCTTAGAGTTTATAGGCAGCTTTCGCCAGCCGATAAGCAAGATCGAGGGCCACTTCTCTTGCCTCGTCCTCGCTAATGAGATATTCGCTAACCTGGGCGGCCAGGAAAGCACAGTCGACACGACGGGCAACGTTGTGACGGGCCGGAATCGACGGAAATGCTCGGGTATCATCGTTGAAACCAACCGTGTTGTAAAAACCCGCCGTCTCACTCGTCATTTGACGAAAACGCAGCATACCGGCTGGACTATCATGGAACCACCAGGGTGGTCCCAGTTTGAGGCAAGGATAGGCTCCAGCCAGCGGTGCAAGCTCGCGCGAATAGGCGGTTTCATCGAGTGTGAACAAGATCACCGACAAGTGCGGATTGGTACCAAAACGATCGAGCAGTGGCTTCAGGGCTGTGACATAGTTGGTAGCCTGAGGAATATCAAAACCTTTATCGCGTCCAAAACGGGCAACGATTTCTGCACTGTGATTACGTACCGCACCAGGGTGTAGCTGCATGACAAGACCATCATCCACACTCATCGCTGCCATTTCCGTTAGCATCTGGGCGCGAAACAGTTCTTTTTCCTCAGCCCTGGCGTTCCCGATCAACACCCGTTCAAAAAGCTTTGCGGCTTCGTCCCGGGGCAGATCAGCTGTACAGGCCGTTAGATGGCCATGATCACTCGATGTTGCGCCCATGGAGGCAAAAAACGCCCGCCGGTTGCGATGCGCATTAAGATAGCCCCGCCAGGTGGTGGTATTTTCGCCTGTAATATCACCTAACAGGTGAATATTATCGGCAAACCCAGCGAAATCAGGATCGACCACCGAATCAGGGCGATAGGCAGTAATCACCCGCCCCCCCCAATCGCCGTTCCGAATGGTCTGATGGTGATCCAGTGGATCATTCGGCTGATCGGTCGTGGTGATAACTTCGATGTTAAAGCGGTCATACAAAGCCCGTGGTCTGAATTCGTCACTGTGCAAGCATGCGGTTATGGTGTCGTAGTAATAATCTGCTGTCTTGGCACTCAGTGGGACATCACACCCGAACAACTCCTGAAATGTCTGGTCAAGCCACAACCGCGTCGGAGTAGAGCGAAACAAAAAATAATGCTCCGCAAACAGTCTCCAGATTTTCCGACCATCAGTTTGCATGCTGCTGCCATCTGTAAACGGCACGCCCAGATCCTCCAGTCTGATACCCTGAGACATCAGCATGCGGAAAATATAATGATCAGGCACGATGAGCAATTGTGCAGGATCGGAAAAGCATTCGTTATTAGCAAACCAGGCCGGATCGGTGTGTCCGTGCGGGCAGATCAGTGGCAGGGTTTCCACTTCAGAAAACAAACGTCTGGCAATAGCCCGGGTGTCCGGATTCGCTGGAAACAATCGGTCTTCATTC
>CAZTLH010000193.1:0-5864 GCA_964614335.1 uncultured Gammaproteobacteria bacterium | reverse complement strand
CGAATCAGCTGTTCAATGGGTGTGCCAATTTGCAACAACTCATCCGGATATTCGAACATGGCTTTGTAGCGGCTGTTCCATGCCACCAGATTCAGATTTTTATCGACCACACTGATGCCTTGACTGATGTTCTCAAAACTTGCCTGCAGGATGTCCTGATTAAAACGCAAGGCCTGTGAAGTTTCGCCCATCATTACAAACAAATCACCCGCAGTCACATCCTTGCCCAGCAATTGGGTGGAAATGATGTGTCTGGCCGACGAGGTGCCAATCACACCCGCAATGGCTCGCTCGATATATTCGATAAATTGCCGGTTGACCGGCTCATCTTCAATCAGTGGTGTGTTGGTTTGGGCTTGTATGCGCTCAAACAGTTGTTCGGTGTGTTTATAGCCGATAATGCTTTCACATAAAAGCTTGGCGCTGGCAACCGTGGTGTTGGCGGCAAAATCCGCCGTATGTGCCAGCACATCGTGTTCGATATGGGTATGTGAAAAAATACTGGCCTGTATCTTGTCCAGCATGGAAGGGGCATAACGCAAAGAACCAACAATCATGGCTGTGGTATTGAATAGCAAACTCCAGACCACACCGTGGGTCAGTGAGGAGTGGAATGAGATATTAAATAAATGCTGTGGGTGTAACCAGCCAGCTGTTGAAAACATCTGCTCCAGTGTATCTGAAGCGACAAAATTCGGTAATAGCAGCGTATAGGCCCAGATCAGAAACCCGCTTGATAAACCAAGCATGACGCCGCGCTGGTTGGCTTGTCTCCAGTACAGGGCTGCGATCATGGCCGGCGCGAACTGGATGATTGCGGCAAATGATAACAAGCCCATATTGGCGAGTTGCTGGTTATTTCCCGATAATCTGAAGTAGCCATAGGCCGCGAGCAAGATGAGTACGATTGTGATGCGTCGAATAGACAGGATCAGCTGGCTGAGGTCCGGTCGTTGCTGGATATCAACAATTTTGGATCGGATCAGGAACGGCATGACGACGTCATTGCAGACCATGGTGCTGAGGCTGATTGAAGCCACTATAACCATGCCGGTGGCTGCCGAGATGCCTCCGATAAAGGCAATCATTGCCAGTGAATGGGCGGAATTTTTCAGTGGCAAACGCAGTACATAGAAATCGGCATTTTCCCCATTGGACAGAAACATTAGACCGGCCAGTGCGATCGGCACGACCAGCAGACTGATCAGCAGCAGGAATAGCGGCAGCAACCAGCGTGCGGTTTTCATTTGCCGGTGGTCATCGGCCTCAACAACGGTGACCTGAAACTGTCTGGGTAACAATATAATGGCACCCATACTCAAGAGCAATTTCGTGGAGAAATCTGTCCAGGAGAAGCGACTGCTTTCGCTCGCGAATGAGGTGAGTTCAAACGGCTGACGTAATATCTGTTGCCATTCAAATTGTGAAAATAACAACTGGGTGGCGTACAGTCCAACCAGTAGAATGGCGAGTAATTTCACAATGGACTCAAAGGCAATGGCATTCATCATGCCTCGATGATGTTCCGTTGTGCTAAGGTGCCGGGTGCCAAACAGGATACTGAACAGGGCCAGAATCAGTGCGCCCCAAAAAGCCGTATCTGACCAGACACTACTCGGCTTATGGAAATATTCAACACTGTTGGCCGGGGTGGTCAAGGTGGTGAATCCGATGGATATGGCATGTAATTGCAGGGAGAGATAGGGCAGTGAACCCAGTACGGCAATAAAACTGACCAGGACGGCAACCTGTCGGCTTTTGCCGTACCGTGAGGAAAGAAAATCTGAGATGGAGGTGATGCTGTATTGTTTGCTGATGATGATAATACGCTGGATGATCTTGTAGCCAAATACAAACACCAGTATTGGTCCGAGATAGATGGCAAAGAAGTCCCAGCCACTCCGTGCGGCGGAACCGACGGCACCAAAGAATGTCCATGATGAGCAATAAACGGCCAGGGAGAGGCTGTAAATTAGCGCTTTGTTACGTACATAAAAGCCATGTTCTGCCTTCAGATCGCCACGATAGGCAATCACAAACAGAATGGAAACATAGGCAATGGCAATAAACGCGATCAGTTCTGTAGGCAATGTGCTCATGGAGCGAGTATACCGTGAATTGGGTGAGAGGCTGGCATTGCAGCAGGAGCTCCCGCCAGAGGCATTGCGGTTTGTTTCCGGGGGAATTGAAGAGCCACCAGGTCGGCGATCCCTTGGGTTTATTCAATATCAGGTGTTTTGACTGTATCTGGATGCATGGGATAGAGGGGCCAGTCAGCAGAAAAGTCTGTAATACATGCTGGTTAAAATACTCCAAACCTGATGCATTCACATTATCACGTCATTGTCAATAGGATAGAGGTCTTATTGTGATTTGAATTCACAGTGCCTAGGGTATAGTCGTGTCGAAGTATGCGACGCAATGGGTGTGGAATGCATTGCATCACCACACAACGGGCAAGATAGATTCGTCCGGTCAACTACAAATGGTGTTCATCATCGCTGACAGAGTTTAACCAAAAGGCAGGAGCTATTATGACGAAAATTATTACCAAAAAATGGTCGCGTCGCGACATCCTCAAAGCCGGTGCGGCCTCGGGTATTATTACCGGCATGCCCATGTTTTATATGAAGAATGCATTCGCGGCTAATTTCCTTAATGACCCGGGCAGTGCCGCCTATGTAACCTTCGGTTTTAATGTGCCGCAAACCGGTGCCTATGCCGACGAAGGTGCTGATGAGTTGCGTGCCTACAAACTGGCGGTCAAACATATCAATGGTGAAGGTGATGGCGGTTTGCTGCACACCATGAAGCCACTGGCTTTGAAGGGCAATGGGCTGCTGGGCAAGAAAGTCAAATTTGTCACCGGTGATACCCAAACCAAATCAGACGCGGCCCGCGCATCGGCCAAGCGCATGATCGAGAAAGACGGTGTGACTATGGTCACCGGTGGCTCCTCCTCCGGTGTGGCGATCGCGACCCAGTCCTTGTGTCAGGAAGCCGGTGTCATCTTTATGGCCGGTTTGACCCACTCCAACGATACCACCGGTAAAGACAAACGACGTAACGGGTTTCGCCATTTCTTTAATGCCTACATGTCCGGTGCGGCACTGGGTCCGGTGTTAAAGAAAAACTATGGTACTGACCGCGTAGCCTATCACCTGACTGCCGACTACACCTGGGGCTGGACACAGGAAGCCTCCATGGTTTCCTTCACCGAAGCCATCGGCTGGAAAACCGCGGCCAAGGTCAAAACCCCCGTGGGAGCCGGAGACTTCAGCCAGTTCATTACACCGGTACTGAATTCAGGTGCAGACACACTGATTCTGAACCATTACGGCAAGGACATGATCAATTCCCTGACCCAGGCTGTCCAGTTTGGCTTGCGTGACAAACAGGTCAATGGCAAGGACTTCGTCATCATTGTGCCGTTGTATTCCCGCCTGATGGCACAGGGTGCCGGTGACAATATCAAAGGCATCTTCGGTTCGACCAACTGGCATTGGTCATTACCGGATGCCGGGACCAAGGCATTCGTCAAATCCTTTGGCGCCGAATACGGGACACCTCCTTCACAGGCGGCACAAACCTGTTATACCCAGGCTTTGTTGTATGCAGATGCCTGCGAACGTGCCGGGACATTCATGCCATCAGAAGTGATCAAACAGCTTGAAGGTTTCAAATTTGACGGCATGGGTAATGGTCCGACCGAGTATCGTGCCGCTGATCATCAGTGTTTCAAAGATGTTCTGGTGGTGAAGGGCAAGGAAAAACCCTCTTCACAATTCGATTTGCTCGAAGTCGTCGAAGTGACTCCACGGGCCAAGGTGGAGTACAAGCCAGATAACAAGTTCTTCGCCGGTGGTAAATTGGGTCCTGCAAATAACGGCGTCTGATATCCGTTGGGTGTATAAAACGATGACCGGGCATCAGCAACTTGATGCCCGGTCAGTGTGGCTGGAACGGATTGATAAAAATATACCGTCTCAAACCGAACTGAACACTATTCCGGTTCTGTGATGTCCTGGAAAAGGGTTTTCCCGGTTTGGTGGAACGAATTCTGCTGATCACTACTGAAATCCCGGGTTTGTATTGGCCTGTATAACTGGATCTTGCTGTGGATGCCATATTTCTGCAAATATTAAACGGTCTCGATAAAGGCGCTGCCTATGCCTTGATCGCGCTGGGTTTGACGCTGGTTTTTGGCACACTCGGGGTGGTCAATTTCGCCCATGGCGCGTTGTTTATGCTGGGTGCTTTCTGCACCGTCAGCACCCAGGCTCTGTTGACCATGTCGATGAAGATTCGCGATACCAGTGTTACCTTCTTCGAAGCCTATAAGGAAGTGCCCTATCTGGTGGCCTGGTGGGGTGATACGGGCAGGGCTATTATCGATTATGCGGTTCCCATCTCCCTGATCATTGTGATCCCGGTGATGTTACTGCTGGGTCTATTGATGGAGCGTGGCTTGATTCGGCATTTTTATAAGCGTATCCACGCCGATCAGATTCTGGTGACATTTGGCCTGGCCATTGTGTTGCAGGAAATTATCAAGGCCAATTTTGGCGCCAATCCAATCCCGGTGCCACCACCGGATATTGTAGCTGGCAGTGCGCATATTGGCAGCTGGCTGGGCATGAGTGATGCCATCGTCTATCCATGGTGGCGGCTTGTTTATCTGTTATTTTCGTTGTTAGTGATCGGCGGGGTGTTTGCATTTCTGCAGTTAACGACATTCGGTATGGTGGTTCGGGCCGGTATGCATAACCGGGAAATGGTGGGGTTGCTGGGTATTAACATCGAGCGCAAATTCACCATTGTTTTTGGTTTGGGTGCGGTTGTCGCCGGTCTGGCTGGCGCCATGTATACGCCGTTGTTACCACCTGATTATCACATGGGGATGAACTTTCTGGTGTTGTCCTTCGTGGTGGTGGTGGTTGGTGGCATGGGCTCACTCGGCGGGGCTGTGGCCGCGGGCTTCTTGTTGGGTATCCTGCAATCCTTTGCCTCGATGAATGAAATAAAAAGCATCATCCCGGGTATTGATCAAATTATCATCTACCTGGTGGCGATATTGATTATTCTGTTGAAGCCTCGCGGGCTGATGGGCCGCGAAGGCGTGATGGAGGAGTAGTACAATGGGCAACAGTACTGCGACAAGAGACTATATTACCCTGCTGGTGTTCGCGGCAGCCATCCTTTCGATGCCGGTCTGGCTTGCCCCCATCGGCGCCAACTATCCTGACTTGCTGCAAAGATTTGCAATCTATGGTCTGTTTGCCATTGGTTTTAATATACTGTTTGGCCTGACCGGTTATCTGTCATTCGGACATGCAGTATTTCTTGGGGTCGGTTCATATACAGCTGTCTGGTCATTCAAGCTGCTAAGCATGAATATATTGCCAGCATTGGTATTCGCTGCCCTGCTTACCGGTTTGTTGGCGGCGGTCATCGGTTTTGTATCGCTACGTCGATCCGGGATCTATTTTTCCATACTGACCCTGGCGATCGCACAGATGTCCTACAGCTTGGCCTATTCGGTATTGACGCCAATCACCAATGGTGAAACCGGCTTGCAATTAAGAAACTATGATGCCCGCATCATCGATCACTGGTTTACAAAGGCAGTCACAGAAGGCATACCGTCGACGAATTTATTCGGTATAAAAATGAGTGGTTACTCCGGTTTTTATTTTTGTGCCGTGGTACTGATACTCGGCTTCTGGGTTTCGCTGAAAATCTTTCGTTCGCCATTTGGTATGACACTGCGGGGCATTAAATCCAATCAAAAGCGTATGGGGTATACCGGTTTTAATACCCGGCCCTATTTACTGGCAGCGTTTATTATCTCCGGGATTTATGCC
>CAZTLH010000192.1:0-5880 GCA_964614335.1 uncultured Gammaproteobacteria bacterium | reverse complement strand
GAAACTGGCGTATAGGAGTACGAAGTCATTAATAATAAAATACTTAGTTAAACTGTAACCGAGTCAAGATATAGGAGAGAAATATGAAATTTTTAAAATTCATCAGTCCGGCCGTCATTCTTGGTTTCGTATTTACCCCCCCCGGTAATGGCTGATACGATACAGCTGAATTTTGGCCACGTCGGCAAACCGGGCTCACTGTTTGAAGCTTCCGCCAATGAATTCGCCAAAAACGCCAATGCCAAACTTGGTAACAAGGCAAAAGTCGTTGTCTTTGGCTCCAGTCAACTGGGCAAGGACAAGGAGCTATTAAAAAAACTCAAACTCGGGACAATAAATTTTGCCCTGCCATCCTCGGTGATGTCTTCTGTGGCCGATGAATTCGGCTTGTTCGATATGCCATATCTGGTCAAGGACAGGGCCCATATGGCGCGTATCGAGAAGAAGATTGTGTGGCCGATTCTGGAGCCGATTCTGGAAAAGAAAGGCTACAAAATTCTGGCTGTCTGGGAGAATGGCTTCCGTAATATCACCAACAACAAGCGGCCTATCTACAAACCTGAAGACTTGAAGGGCCTTAAATTGAGGACACCGAAATCTGTGTGGCGGGTCAAGATGTTCAAGGCCTATGGCGCCAATCCGACACCCTTGTCCTTCTCGGAGGTATTTGTAGCCTTGCAGACCGGTACCTTCGATGGCCAGGAAAATCCCTTGGCGCAGATCGCCAGTGGAAAGTTTCAGGAAGTGCAAAAGTACCTCTCCATGACGGGTCATGTGTATACACCAGCCTATGTGACGGTAAGCACGAAGTACTGGAACAAACTGCCCCAGGATGTGCGAACTATCCTCGAAAGTACGGCCAAGGAAACACAGGGCTATGTGTATAAAACCGCCGCTAAAATGGAAGTCGACTTATTGGCTGAGCTGAAGAAGGGTGGGATCAAGGTCAATATTGCCGACAAAAAAGCCTTTATCGATGCCAGCAAGCCGATCTACGCGGAATTCGGCAGCACAGTGCCTATTGGTAAATCTCTGATTGATACGGCATTGGGTCTCGCGGACTAGAGGTTCCTGAAGCCTGCCCTGCTCTCGCGGGGCAGGCTTTTCTCTTGGGCTAATAAAAAAGACTCTGAATTATAAGGCTCTTGAGTGAACAGATTCGACGTTGCGCGTTCTGTATTCGAACGTCTGTTAGAGACGATCACCGTTTTCCTCATCCTCAGTTTGGCTGTGGTGGTAGTGTTAGGAGTTATCTTCCGCTGGGCTGGGGATGCGCTTTCCTGGTATGACGAAGTGGCTTCCGTCCAGCTCGCCTGGTTGACCTATTTTGGGGCCTCGCTCGCGGCAATGAAGCGTGCCCATATTGGCGTGCCTGGATTGATCAATGCGATGCCGCCGTTGTACCGCGTGCCACTGATGATCTGTGCAGAGACCGTAATTATCGGTTTTTTTCTGATGCTGGCCTGGTATGGCTATGAGGTACTGATTGTGCTGGAGGGGGATACCCTGATCAGTCTGCCGTCTATCGGCACACAGTTTACCCAGTCGGTCATACCTATTAGCGCAATCTTGTTTGTGATCGCAGAGATCTTGAACTTGCCACAGATCTGGCGTGAAGCAACTGGCCAGGACAAAAAGACTGGTCATGCATAGGCGCAGAGTGTAACAGCGATGACAGTGTTCTGGATGTTCATTGGCTTATTGCTGTTGGTATTAATCAATGTGCCCATCGCTGTGGCGCTGGCAGTAGTTGCCAGTGCGGCCATGGTGTTTGCGCATGGTCTGGATGTTTTGCCGAATGTAGCGCTGGTCATGATGGATGGTGCTACCAATTTCCCATTGATCGCTATCCCGCTGTTCATCCTGGCCGGGGCGATCATGAATTCTACTGGTATCTCCAGGCGATTGATCGCATTTGCGTCGGCGCTGTTCGGCTTCGTCAAAGGTGGTTTGGCGATGGTCAATATCGGAGCCTCTCTGTTCTTTGCCGAGATTTCCGGATCAGCAGTCGCGGATGTGGCTGCACTGGGTTCGATCCTGATACCTCAGATGAAGGAAAAGGGGTATCCGGGTCCATTCGCAGCAGCAGTTACCTCCTCGGCGGCAACCTTGGCGGTGATCATCCCGCCTTCGATCCCGATGATTCTGTATGCGGTGATGGCACAAAGCTCGGTGGTGCAGCTGTTTGTGGCCGGTATTGTTCCGGGAGTGCTGGGCGGGTTTCTGATGATGTTCGTAGCGCACCGATTTGCAGTGCACTACAACTATCCGGTTGAGGAGGTGTTCAGAATCAGCAGGGTGATGGTGACCTTCAAAGACGCCGCACTGGCCTTTACCCTGCCGGTGATTATATTGGGTGGTATCTTTGGCGGTTTCGTGACGGCCACCGAGGGCGCCGGGCTGGCGGTGGTGGCGGCCATTATCATTGGCATCATCTATCATGAACTCGACTGGCCACATTTGAAACAGGCCATGATTGACGGCAGTGTACAAACCGCTGTCGTGATGCTGTTGGTAGCGGCTTCGGTGCTGGTTGGCGAGTATCTAACCGAGGCTCAGGTGCCACAGACACTGGCGGATGGTATTGGTGAAATCACCCAGAATAAATACTTCGTGCTGGCCTTGCTCAATGTGTTTTTTCTGGTAGTCGGTCTGTTCCTGCACTCTGCGGCGGCTATTATTCTGGTCGTGCCCATTGTCATGCCGTTGGTTCATCAGGTCGGTATCGATCCGGTTCATTTTGGTCTCATCGTGACCTTGAATCTGGGTATCGGCCAGCAGACACCCCCTGTCGCCAGTGTATTGGTTACTGCGTGCTCGGTGGCCAAAGCCGATATTTGGGAGGTGAGCAAGATCAATATCTACTTTGTGGGTGTATTGTTCCTGATGCTGATACTGGTTACCTATATCCCTGCGATTCCGATGTTCCTGGTTGAGTATTTTTATCGTTAGCAACACTTTCATGGTGACGGATCAGGCATCGTTCCGGTGAAAGTGTTGCAAGATGACGGACCACATTGGTTATTTGCGGAATTGGAGTTATGTATCCGAATGGGGATTTGCAACCATTGAATGGAGAATCAATCTTGAACGAATTACTGTATGAGCAATGCGGAACAATAGGATTTGTTACCCTGAACAGGCCTGAACGACGCAATGCCCTGACCTTTGAAATGTATGAAAAACTGGCCGAAATCTGTCGTAATATCAAACTTGGTGGTGTTGTGAAGTGTATCGTCATTACCGGTGCTGGTGACATGGCGTTCGCAGCCGGGACGGATATGACCCAGTTTCGCGTCTTTTCCACCGCGCAGGATGCGCTGGCCTATGAAGAGCGTATTGGCCGCGTAATACAGGCTATCGAACTGTGCTCCATCCCCACTATTGCAGCTATCACAGGGGCCTGTACGGGTGGTGGAGCAGCCATTGCGGCTGCCTGTGATATTAGAGTTTGTGATACCCGGTTGAAATTCGGATTTCCGATTGCCCGTACCTTGGGCAACTGCCTGTCAATCAGCAGCCTCAATTGTATGACGTCTCTCATTGGAGCAGGTCGTCTGCGTGAAATCCTGCTCACCGCCAGGTTGATCCAGGCTGAGGAAGCCAAAGCGATCGGTCTGGTTTCTGAAGTGCTGGAATCGGCCAGCGCAGTTCGGGCCCGGGCCATGGAATTAGCAGGGATCATGAATGATCACGCACCACTCACTTTGCGCGCCTGCAAGGAAGGTTTACGGCGCTTACGTGTTGATGGCCCCAATGCTGATGGCTCAGATCTCATTGTTGATTGTTATATGAGTGAGGATTTCAAGGAAGGTCTTGAGGCATTCTTGGATAAGCGAAAACCGCTCTGGAAGGGGAAATGACATGAGTGGCCCACTCTCTGGATGCCGGGTGATAGAGCTTGCCCATATCATGGCGGGACCGGTTTGCGGGCTGATGTTGGCAGACATGGGCGCTGATGTTGTCAAGGTTGAAAAACCCGATGGGGATGATTCCCGCCGTTTTGTTCCACCGGAGATTTCCGGCGAAAGTGCAGCCTTTATGATGATGAATCGCAACAAGCGCGGGATTGTTCTTGATCTGAAAACAGAGTGTGGGAAACAGGCGCTACATCGATTACTGCTGAACGCAGATGTCGTGATTGAGAATTATCGTAAGGGTACCATGGAAAAACTGGGTCTTGGCTACGAGGAATTACAACAGAAAAATCCGGGGTTGATCTATGCGGAGATTTCCGGCTTTGGCAGGACCGGGCCCTATGCAGAACGGGGTGGTTTTGATCTGATCGCCCAGGGAATGTCGGGACTGATGTCGATCACGGGCGAAACTGCCGGCAGGCCACCCGTCAAAGTCGGAGCGCCGGTATCTGATATCACAGCAGGCATCCTGGCTGCGATGGGTGTGGTCGCTGCCTACGCCAACAAACTGAAAACCGGCAAAGGTCAAAAGGTAGACACCTCGTTGTTTGAAGCCGCCATTGTCCAGACTTACTGGCAATCAGCGATCGCCTTTGCAACAGGCATTTCGCCAACCCCCATGGGTTCGGCACATCCATTGAATGCCCCTTATCAAACCTTCGAAACTGCTGACGGCTGGATCAATATTGGCGCTGCAAACCAGAAGAACTGGAAGAAATTCGTTGGGCTGATCCATGCAGAACGTCTATTGCAAGACCTGCGATTTACCAGTAATAGTGTACGGATGCATCATCGAATGGAGCTGGAGGCTGAACTCAATCCATTCTTGAGACAGAAAAGCACTGCTGAATGGATGGAGATCTTCGAGCATGGTGGATTGCCCGCTGGTCCGATTCTATCAATCACACAGATGCATGAAGATCCGCAAACGATTGCCAGGGGCATGGTGCCGAGTGTAAATCATCCGGCTGCAGGGACGGTGCAGACCATTGGCTTGCCTGTTAAATTCTCCGATACACCTGGTGGTATTTACCGTGCTGCACCGCTGTTGGGTCAACACACCATCGAGATACTCACCGAAGTGTGCTATAGCACGGACGAGATCAACCGCATGTTGGACTCTGGCGCTGTCATGGGTGTGAGCGATGAGAAAATGTCTCAATGATACGACGCTTGATGAATCCAGGCCATCCACAAGTTTTCCTGGAAGCATGTTTGTGATTCCTTGATTGCTCTGGTGTCGTCCTCTGTCTTGGTCATCGAACTGTTTGTTCTCTATTGTGCCTGTGACAGGCGTGCCAGTTGTCGGTAAAGGTGGTAATTTATCTGATACCGGGTTATTGCAACGAGCGCTGCTTGAGATCTGCAGGGCAGGGCTTGCAGTAATAAAATGGGCGGTGTACTATTGTTTATACATGTCTATACAAGTAAAAAACAATCCCTGGGATCACCTCTGGTTGAATGCCCGTATTGCCACGTTACAACAAGGTAACGGTGCCTATGGTCTGCTTGATGAGGGCGCGATTGCGACCCGAGGCGACCGGATTGTCTGGCTGGGTAGTATGCAGGAGCTGGATACTGATCAACGCCAGGACTGTGCCGATGTACTGGATTGTCAGGGTCGACTGGTTACGCCAGGGCTGATCGACTGCCATACCCATCTGGTGTATGCCGGTGACCGGAGTCATGAGTTTGAGATGCGTCTGGCCGGTGCCAGCTATACAGCGATCTCCCGTGCCGGTGGCGGGATTAATGCCACGGTCAGCGCTACACGTGCTGCCAGTGAGGACGAACTACTGGCTCAATCATTGCCCCGTCTCCAGGCATTTCTGGCCGAAGGGGTGACCACGATCGAGATTAAATCCGGTTATGGACTGGAGCTTGCGACCGAGCGAAAAATGTTGCAGGTTGCCCGGCTTCTTGGTGAAATGGCACCCATCACGGTCCGGACCAGTTTTCTCGG